>DATCPW010000300.1:0-5669 GCA_036569865.1 Candidatus Dormiibacterota bacterium | reverse complement strand
CCGGCAGCTCGTCGCCGTGAGTCATCAGGCCGCGAACGAGAGTGGGGGAGACGCCGAGCACTGTCACCTTGTGGTCGTCGACCATGCGCCAGAGGCGGTCCGGCGCGGGGTGGTCGGGGGTGCCTTCGTACAGGACCATCGTCGCGCCCAGCGCGAGCGACCCGAAGATGAGCCAGGGGCCCATCATCCAGCCGATGTCGGTGTACCAGAACACCGTGTCGTCGGCGCCGATGTCGAAGACGTGCGCCATGTCCTGCGCGGTCTTGACAGGGAAGCCGCCGTGCACGTGCACAGTGCCCTTCGGCTTGCCGGTGGTCCCCGACGTGTAGATGATCATCAGCGGGTCCTCGGGGTCGAGCTCATGCGTGGGTGCGTGGCGAGGCTCGTCCTCGAGGAGCACCTCCCATACCTGGTCGCGACCGTGGGTCCAGGGGATCTCACGCACGACTCGTCGATGCACGATGACCTTGGTTACCGTGGGGCAGCTGACGAGAGCCTTGTCGGCCGTCTCTTTCATAGGCACGACCTGGCCGCGGCGGTAGAAGCCGTCAGCGCAGATGAGCACCTTCGCCTCGGCGTCCTGGAGGCGCGTGGCGATGGCCTCGGCGCCGTAGCCCGAGAAGATCGGGATGATGACCGCGCCGATCTTGGTAGTGGCGAGCACGGAGATCGCAACCTCGGGGCACATCGGCATGAAGATGCCGACCCGATCGCCGGTCCGCACCCCCAGCTTGCGAAGGGCGCCGGCCAAGCGGCACACCTCTTCGTCGAGCTCGCCATAGGTGAGCTTGCGGACGTCGCCGGGCTCGCCCTCCCAGATCACAGCGAGCTTGTCGTGAAACTCACTATCGCGATGCCGGTCGAGGCAACTCTGCACGATGTTCATGCGCGCCCCAATCCACCACCGGGCCCAGGGCTTGCCGTCCGAGAGGTCGACGACCTTGTCGTAATGGCGGTAGAAGGCGATGTCGATGTCCTTGATCGCGGCGTCCCAGAACCACTCGATGTCGTCGTCGGCGCGCTTAAGGAGCTCGCGAAAGGTCTCGATCCCGTGCTGGTCCATGAAGCGCTTGAGCCGGCTCCGGGCGATGACCTCGTCGCTCGGCTCCCAGATCACGTCCCCGATCACAACAGGCTGCACGGCCTTTGAAGTCTAGACGGACCCCTAAACTCGGCCGGTGGACCTGCTGCCGGCCGATTTCGCCGAGTCGCTTGCGAGGGTGGTGGAGCCCGGTCAAGAGAAGAGGGTGGCCGAGATCATCGAAGCGGCGACGCGCCTCGATGACGAGGAGTTGCAGGTGTTCCTGGAGAGATTCGCAGCTAGAGTCCGCAAGTCGCCGAGGCCGGTCACAGCTGATGAGCTGCTCCGCTTCCTGCGTGACCTGAAGAGAGGCGGCCAGTCAACCGCCACCTGATCCTTTCCGCTTCCTGATACAGCTCCCAGAAGTTCAACCAGGCCGTTTGAGCGACAGCGAATGCAATCAACGGCTTGTAATGCGCTCGAGCGCCCCGCACAGCGTGCTGCTGCGCGTAACACCACCGATCCCATGCTCGCTCGACCGTGGAGTCAATCAGCTCCAGCCATTCATCTTCTGCAGCGTTGTTGGGAGGAGGCGGCAGCGTCAGCAGCTTCCACCTCCTTTCGTCACGGACCATCGTCACTACTGGTTGACCGCCTGGGCGGCCCACGTGGCGATTGGGGCGAGGGCTTTTCGGGTTGGCGGCCATGAGACGCTGCTGCACGGCGAAGACGAGGTCGTGGGCGGCGCGCAGGGTGGCGGCCGGCATCGGCGGATCGTGTCTGCCTAACCGGATTTGGAGATTGCGTATCGCCTCGCGCAGTGGCTCGGGCGCTTCGGTGCGGTCATCAAGATGCAGTTGCTCGACCTCGTCGAGTAACTCGTCGGACTCCGCAAGCAGGGATCTTCTGTGCGCCTCGCCCGCCGCTTCTTGAGCCGGTCGCCGGGCGGCCGTGATCATGTCGTGCACCATACCTGCTGCGGGGCGGTTGTCAAGTATAGGTTTACATCGTTTCTCGCCCATCTGCCTCCGATGCATTAACAGGCAGGCTTGGCGCCATGCCAGATCTGCGCCTAATGTCGGCCGACATGATTCAAAGAAGACGGTGGTTGGTAGCGTTCGCGGCGCTTGGAATCGGAGGCGCAGTCAGCGCCGCACTGCTCGTTCTGGCCAATCCCGAACGCGATGCAGTTGATGTCTACATTGCGGCTCGAGACGTGCCGGCGGGTGCGTCGCTAGGTCCCGACGCAGTTGCAATTGAACGAATGCCGGTCGCCTCGCGGCAGTCACTTCTGGTCGGTCGTGGCGATGATTCCCGGCTTGCACGCTTGCGTGCGTCTCACGATCTTGTGTCGGGCCAGCTGATCCAGCGAAGTGACGTGATGGAAGCGAGCTCGGCCGCAGACGGCCGCCTCGTGTTCGTGCCTGTGAAGGACGTGCCCGCGGCGGCTCCCGGCTCGAAGGTCGACCTGCTTGTTATTGGAGGGACTCCGGATCACCCGACTGTGATTCCGTTCGCGCTTGGTGTCGAAGTGCGTTCGACGAATCCAGACGGCTTGACAGTCATGGTCACGTCCAGGCAGGCATCGGCCTTCGTTTACGCCGCTGATGCGATGCGGTTGGTTGCGGTGATCGCTGAGCCCGGTGCTGCCGATGGCGCGGAAGGCCCGGTGTCCAGCTCGAGCGAGGCCATGGCGGCGGCTGCGCAGAGATGACCTGGTGGTGAGCCGGGTCATAGCAATCGCCGGCGCCAAAGGCAGCCCGGGGTGCTCCTTCCTGGCCGTCGCGCTCGCTCGCCACCTGGCTGCAAGCCAGGTGTCAACGTTGCTGCTCGACGCGGACGCTGAAGGTGGAGGCCTGGCGGCGTTGCTCGACATCGGGTCCGCTGACATGATCCATGGAAGTCCTGTCGACAAGCCGGCGATGCAGGTCGACCAGAACCTGTGGTTTGTCGAGATCGGTCAGCCGGTCGCCGAGTTCAACGGGCTCGAGTGGATGGGTTCAGCCCGGGTCGAGCACGAGGCCGTCATCGTCGACCTCGGACACAGCGCCGGCACGCTGCAACGTCAGCTGTCTGCCGCCGCCGACTGGCTGCTCTGGGTGGTGGTACCCGATCGCAGCGGGTTGCAGCGCGCCGATGCAACCCTGGCGTCGGGCCGCCTGGGTTCTGCCAGCGTGGGTCTGATATTCAACCGGCTGCGCCGCGGTTGCCTCGAAGGGGCTGAAGAAGCGCTGGCCGGCCGGCATCAGCTGCCGGTTCTGGGTCGGTTCGCTGAAGATCACCACATCTCACAGCGGCTGACGCGTGGTCAGCCTGTTCATCGCGTCTGGAGCCTTCGGCGCCCTCTTCGCGCCCTGGCAAATTCAGTTCATCCGGGTACCGGATCGGCGGTCTCCAGGTGGCGGTAACCACAAGCGATCGCGCTGCGGTCGAGCTACAGGTCCGCGCGCGGGTCGAGTCCGAGCTCGCTGCCGAGCTGGCACGGCGCGATCTCACGCGGGTGCGCGTCGAGGATCAGACCTGGATTCATGACCTCGTCGGACGTGTGGTCACTGAAGAGCAGCGACGCGCAGTGTCGCCGATAGACGGCGAGGACTCCCGACAGCTGCTGAAGCGGATCTTTGCGGCGGTGACACCGCTAGGACCGCTGGCGGAGCACCTCGCAGACCCGGACGTCGAAGAGGTTCGTATCAACGGCACCGAGGCCTGCTTCATCTTCAAAGGTGGGCGTCGTTACGAAATTGCGCCGCCTTTCGCGGACGAAGCCGCGCTCGTGGATCTCGTTCATTGGTACACGGACGGGACTGCGAGCGCTCGTCTAGATCGCGCCAGCCCGACGGTGACGATGACGCTTCCGGAGGGAAGTCGGCTGCACGCGGCACTCTCGCCGCCGGCGCGTCCGATGAGCCTCACCATTCGGCGTCACCCTCCGTCGCGTTTTCGCGACATTGCATCGCTGGCCTCTTCTGGTTTTCTGCCGCAGGCCTTGATCCCCCTGCTGGAGGCGGCCGTTGCGGGCAGGCTGAACATTCTCATCGCCGGCGGCGCCGGCGCCGGCAAGACGACGTTCATGCGGGTGCTCGCCCGCCTCATCGGGCCCGAAGAGCGCGTGGTCACGATTGAGGACCAATCCGAGCTCCATCTCTGGCGCGAGCTGCACGATTGCATCTCTCTCGAGGGCCGGCCACCAAACACCGAAGGTCGTGGCGCGATCACGATCCAGATGCTCGTGCATGAGGCGCTTCGAATGTCGCCCGACCGAATCATCATCGGAGAGGTTCGTGGAGGTGAGGCGCTGGACCTCCTGGACGCGATGAATACCGGGCATCCAGGCTCAATCTGCACGATCCACGCGGACAGTCCGCGTGAAACATTGCCTCGCCTCGCGCGCGTGGCGTTACGTAATCCTCACGCGCCGCGCCCGGAGGCGGTGCTCTCTGAGGTGGCGCACACCGTTGACCTCGTCCTGTACGTCGGATTGGTTCGACTTGCCGATAACTCAGGCGAGTCCCGGGGCCGCAGGCTGCTTTCCGTCGGTTGCGTGCAGGGAGTCGCCGATGGTCGCGCCAACTTACAAGAGCTGGTGACATATCGCCCAGACGGTGGCTGGCACCGGGTGGGGTCGCCGGCGGCGATGCCGGAACGCGTACGCGCCAAGCTGGCCGCGGCCTGCGACCCGATGCGACTTCTGGACGCATTCGATGCTTGAGGTCGCCGCCGCGCTGAGCGCCGGCCTCGGGACGTTCGGCGCAATCCTAGCCATTGCGCTGCCGGCTCCGGACCCCGAGGATCCGCAGTCCAAGGCCTGGGTTCTCCTGATTGCAAGCAGATGGTGGTCAGCCGAAGCGTCGCTGGCAAGGAGTGCGGGCTGGCCGTGGCTGACCGACTCCCGGCTGGTCGTGCTTGAGCTCGGCGCCTCGATCGGCGTGGGCGTCACGGCAGGCGCCTTAACGGGCCTGGTTCCGCTGGCCGCTCCCGCGGCGGTCGGAGCAGCGGGTGCGGTTCACGCAGTGGTTTCGGCCAGGGCGAGGTCGCAAAAGGTCATACGGCAGGACGCAGTTTTGGAAGCAGTCAGGATGCTTCGGCAACTGCTGGAAACAGGTGCCACGAACGTCCAGCAGGCCGTCGAGATCCTGGGCCAGCGAGGGCCAGCGCCGTTGCGATCGGAATTTCGCCTGATCGCGGCCGCGACGTCGGGGCGGCGCCAGGCCTGGTCGGCAGCTCGGTCCCGAATCGCCGAACCGCTTTTCGACATGCTCGCGGCAGCAGTGCTCATTCAGGGACCTGGTGGCGGAGAGCTGGTGCCTCTGTTCGCCGACCTGGAAACTTCAGTGAGCGCTGCACAGGAGGTAGAGAGGGAGGCGCGAGCCCTCCAGGTGCAGGCCAGATCCGCGTCGAGCATCATCGTCTCGTTGCCGATCGCTTTCCTGGTCGTGCTTTCAGCGTTGCGATCGCCCTACCTGGATGCATTTCACCAACCGGCGGGCGAGGCGTTTCTTCTGGCGATGCTTGGGATCATGGGCTGCAGCTATGTATGGATGAGACATTTGCTGCAGCTTCCTGGCCTCGAGCGCGTGAGGCTCAGCGATGCTTGAGTCGATCTATCCGCTCGGAGCAATTTGCGCCGGCGCTTGTTTTACGTTCGCAA
>DATCPW010000299.1:0-1568 GCA_036569865.1 Candidatus Dormiibacterota bacterium | reverse complement strand
AAAAGGGTCGAACCCGCCGCGCCACCACGCAAAACCAACGGCGCCGGCGGAGAGCACCAGCAGGGGAATGCCGAGCCAGCCGCCCTCTCCGATCAGGCCGGCGGCGCTGGCGCCCAGACCCCACAGCGTGTACAGCGGCAGCACCGAGATGTTGCGGTCCGCGGCTGGTGAGCCGGACTCGGCGTTGTGAAGTCCGAACGTCAGGAACCAGGCGCCGAAGACGATGGCAACTGGCACGAGCCACAGGACCTCGGTGCGTCGCTCGCGTGTCGCGACCAGCCGCACACCCGCGGCCACGCCAAAGAAGAGCCCGATCGCCGAGAACATCAGCGAGGCAGTCAGCAGCACCGCGACGATTGGCATTCGCCGCCACGCTGTGCTCTCGAGCACGAGGAGCAGTCCCAAACCGCACGCCACGGAGCCGACGAAGCTCATCTGGAATGCCCAGAGCAGGTTCTCCCAGCCGGCGCCGATAACCAGCAGCAGCGCCCCGCACCCGATGGCGACAAGGTCTCCGGCGCGCCGCCGCACGAGCTCGAAGAGGAGGACAGCGCTCGTCGCGTGCAGCGCCAGCAGGACCGCCATGTAGGGCAGGTAGGAGCGCAGCCCGACCGTCGCCAGCAACGCCGAGTAGATGAGCCGCGTCAGCATCGCGGGGTGTCCGTTGTGAGGCTGCAGGTAGGTGGCGGCGTTCCAGTCGGGGCCGCTGAGGATGTAACCCCATTCGTCGAAGTAGAAGGTGTAGCCGCGCGTCAGGATGAGGATGGCGGCCGAGACCGCAACGGCGGCTAGAACGACGAGGAGACGCGCGTGCGGTACGCGAACCTCTGAGAGCCTCACGCCGCCGAGACTAGCGCTCGGCGAGCGGTACCGGCTTTCGAGGTTCGGGTCCGATGTACTCCGACTGGGGCCGGATGAGCCGGTTGTGCGAGCCCTGCTCGAGCACATGCGCCGACCAGCCTGCCACGCGCGACACGGCGAAAGTTGGCGGGAAGTATTCCTTGGGCAGCCCGATCGCTTGCAGCACGCCGGCCGAGTAAAACTCGACATTGGTCGCCTGCGGCCGCTCGGGGTGCTCCTCGTGCAGCAGTGCGAGGGCAGTCTCCTCGACCTTCGATGCGAGCTCGTAGAACTTCGGATTGAGACGCTGGCACAACGCTTTGAGGATCTTCGCCCGCGGATCATAGGTGCGGTAGACGCGGTGGCCGAAGCCCATGAACCTCACCTTGTTCTTGCGCGCTTCACGCATCCAGTGCTCGGCGTTGTCCGCGGTGCCGATCTGCTCAAGCTGGTCCATGACTGCCGATGGCGCGCCGCCATGAGCGGGGCCCTTCAACGCCCCGATCGCGCCCACCAGGCATGAGGCAAGGTCTGAGTCTGTGGATGCGATGACGCGTGCCGTGAACGTCGACGCGTTCATTCCGTGGTCCGCCAAAAGGACGAGGTAGGTGTTAAGGGCCTGCACGATTTCCGGCGAAGCCTCTTTGCCGTTGAGCATGTAGAGGTAGTTGGCGGCGTGACCGAGATCGGCGCGAGGTTCGACAGGCTTCAATCCCTGGGTGCGCCGG
>DATCPW010000298.1:0-2565 GCA_036569865.1 Candidatus Dormiibacterota bacterium | reverse complement strand
GACTGCGGCGTCCGTATCAACCCGATGATCGTCGAAGGCCAGATCCAGGGCGGCCTCACCGAGGGCTATGGAATCGCGTTCATGGAGCTCATCACCTTCGACGCGGAAGGCAACTGCATTGGGTCCAACTTGATGGACTGCCTGATTCCTGGATCGATGGAGACTCCGAAGTTCGAGATCGGTCAGACCGTCACGCCCTCTCCTCACCATCCACTTGGCGCCAAAGGCGTCGGTGAGTCGGCGACAGTCGGTTCGCCGGCCGCGTACGTTAATGCGGTGATCGACGCGCTTTCGCCGTACGGCATCACGAACATCGACATGCCTGTCACCTCGGACAAAGTGTGGGCGGCGCTGCGCTCGAAGGGAGTGACCGAATAAGCGACGACGTACTTGAGCTACTGCGTGAGTACGCGGCCGATGGCACGCCATGCGCTCTGGCGACTGTCGTGCGTGTCGAGCCGCCGACGTCGGCGCGCCCCGGGGACAAGGCGGTCATCACCGCCGACGGGCGGCTGCGCGGTTGGATCGGGGGGAGCTGCTCCGAGCCTGTCGTCCGGCGCGAGGCCCTGCGCGCGCTTGCCGAGGGCATACCGCAGCTGGTCAAGATCGTGGCTGCCGAAGAGGTCAGGCAGACCCGCAAGAGGGGCGAGCTCATGGTGGCCACCACCTGTCCGAGCGGCGGTTCGCTCGACATCTTCATAGAGCCGCGATTGCCACGCCCGCTGCTGCTCGTGTTCGGCGAGACGCCGGTCGCCGAGACGCTGGCCAAGCTCGGCGAGCTCACCGGCTTTCGCAGCCGGACCGTGACCCAAGCCGGCCTGGCCAACCTGTCGGTGCCGTCGAGCGAAGCCTGGGCGGTGGTGGCCACGATGGGCCATTACGACGAGGACGCTGCCGAGGCGGCGCTCGCGCATCCGGACCTGGATGTCAGCCTGATCGCGAGCACACGGCGGGCGGCCGCAGTACGCGCCGAGCTGCTGGCGCGCGGCCTGGACGAGCACACGCTCGAGCGGCTGCGCACGCCCGCGGGCAAGGTGCGCGGGGTCACGCAGGAGCAGATCGCGCTGCTGGCTCTGGCCGAGGTCGTCACTGCGCGCCAGAAGCGAGGACCCAAGCAGCCCGTGCAGGAAGCGCCGCATGTCGTGTTCGCCACCGACCCGGTGTGCGGGATGACAGTCGACCCGCTGACGGCAACGCACAAGGCCGATTTCGGCGGAACGACATTCTGGTTCTGCTCAGCAGGCTGCCAGGTGGAGTTCGAGAAGACACCGGAGCGCTACCTCCGACCTATCGAAGCCTAGCGATCGTCCTCCCTGCTCACCGGGGAGATGGTCCTCCCCGCTTGCCGGGGAGGTGGCCCGACGGGCCGGAGGGGACGTTCACTTAGGCAAGATCCAAGGGATTCGAGCACCGAGAGGGATGTCGCGCCGCTTGAGTGCCCACCGAACGGGGTCAACTCCGGAGAACGACACGAGGGTCTAGCGCGAACATGACGACGTTCTATCTCTCGATTCATCCGTGGAGTGCGTGGGCCGACGTGAACTTCCGCCACTCTCTGGCCGAACCTTTACGAGCTTTCTCGTGCAGTTTGGTATGCGCGGCCCATAGGTCTTCGTCGCTGAGGCTAATCAACTCGTTCGATGCTGAGTGCCCACGGAGCAGGTGTCCCAGCAGCTTCTCGCCGTCCACCGACAGGTGGAACCAGTCATTCACTAGACCGCTTGTGGCCATGAAGGCCGCGTAACGCTCTTGCCTGGGCAGCTCAAGAATCTGAGTAATGAGGCTGTTGACCAGATGATCTGGAACTTCAACCGCTTGTCCGTTATGGCCGACCTCACCAAAGTAACCGTTGTTCCCCACGCCGACTCTAAAACCCCGGTTTCTATGAGCGGCAGCCCATTTCGAGCGCAGACGGGGCTCGTCATAAATCTCATCAAGTTGCTTGAACAACAGCGTCAGAGCATCCATTCGGCCTGGGTCATCGAGGAGGTCATTCTCGTCAGCAACCAGCACGTAGTCCTCTAAAGTCTTCGCGAGCTCCTCGGGCACGTCGTCGTAAGGATTAGGGCTGACGTCTCTTTCAAGCGGAGCGCGGGTCACGGAGGACCTCCTTGCCACTCTCGTTGCCCAGTCAAGCCTGACATTTTAGAGCCCGAAGGTCGAATTGCCGATCGAGGCGCGGCCAGCTAGTCAGGTCCCCGAGGCGACGGGCCGAAGGCTACCGCCACTCTCATCTGCACTAGTATCGACCCGGGTGATGGCCGCGTCAAAGCTGAAGGCCTTGATCGTCCAGCACGAAGAGCCGACCCCGCCTGGCCTGCTCGGCGACTGGCTCGACCGACAGAACGCAGAGGTCGACATCCTTCGGATCGACCTCGACGAGGCGGTGCCGGACCCCCGCGAGTATCAGCTGATCGCCTACCTTGGCTCCGAATTTGCGGCCTTCGACGACTCCGTGCCGTTTGTCCAACGCGAGTCAGACCTGATCCGGCAGGCGGCCAAGCACGACGTGCCGATGCTTGGTCTCTGCTTCGGCGGCCAGCTCATGGCGCGGGCCCTCGGCGG
>DATCPW010000297.1:0-3893 GCA_036569865.1 Candidatus Dormiibacterota bacterium | reverse complement strand
AGCCTGATTGACAAGTTCAACATCCCGACCAACCGGCCCGGATCCATGTTGGCGGAGCTGTCGGGTGGTGGCCTGCAGCGGGTGCTGCTTGCGCGCGAGCTGGCCGAGGAACCCGACGTGATAATCGCAGCGCAACCAACGCGGGGGCTCGACGTGGCGTCGGCGGCGATGGTGCGCGCTCAGTTGATTCGGCACCGCGAGCGCGGGGCAGGGGTTTTGCTCATCAGCGAGGACCTCGATGAGCTGCTTAGCCTTTCCGACCGAGTGCTCGTGATCTTCAAGGGCGCCATCGTCGCCGAGTTCGCAGGGAAAAACCTCAACCGCGCGGAGATCGGGCTGCGCATGGGAGGTGAGGTCTGATGGCGATCTCGCTCCGACTTGAGCGCAGGATGGGCGCATCTCTAGTATTGCGCATCGCCGTCCCGGTGCTCGCGGTCGTCGGAGGCTTGGTGGCGGGCGGAGTGGTAATGGCGCTCGGTGGACATGACCCAATCGATGCTTACACGTCGGTTTGGGAGGGCTCGCTGGGGTCGACCGACGGACTGCAGAGCACGCTTATCAAAGCAACTCCGCTGGTGCTCACCGGCCTCGCCGTCGCGACTGCGCTCCGCGTTGGCCTATGGAACATTGGTGGTGAGGGGCAGCTCATCGCCGGCGCGATCGCTGCGACAGGCGTGGGCCTCTATTTGGGTGCTCTGCCAGCGCCGCTGCTCCTGGTCGCCATGCTCATCGCCGGGTGCGCCGGCGGGGCCATATGGGCTGCCATCGCGGCGATTCCGAGGGCCTTGATCGGGCTCAACGAGATCATCGTCACCCTGTTCATGAACTACATCGCGATCCTCTTGATGGATCTGCTGATCTTTGGACCGTGGGGCGATCCGAAGGCGTTTGGCTTCGCTTACTCGCGAGCGCTGCCCGACGGCACCAGCCTTCCGCTCATTCCCGGGACCGGTCTGCATATTGGAATCCTGCTGGCGATCGTCGTCGCGATCAGCGCGTGGTGGCTGATGGAGCGTACGCCCTGGGGCTTCTCAGTACGTGTGGCCGGTGGCAACCCTCGCGCGGCGGAGTACCTCGGACTCGGGATCAGCAGGCGACTGGTAATCGTGCTCGCACTCTCGGGCGCTATCGCGGGACTGGCCGGGGCGATCGAGCTCACGGGCGTGACCAACCGCTTGCAGGAGGGTATCTCCGTCAACTATGGATACAGCGGCGTGCTGATCGCCTTCCTTGCTCGAGGCCGCCTGCTCGCTGTGGGCGTCGCCGCCTTCCTGTTTGCTGCGTTGGTGGTCGGCAGCTATGCGCTGCAGACAACAGGCGTCGCCCAGCCGATCGCAACCATCATCCAGGCGCTGATCATCGTGTTCCTGCTCGTGGGTGACGCTGTGCTCGCCTTCCGGCTGCACCTGGCACGACCGCTCGCGGCAGGGGCCGCACCATCAGGAGGGCGGCCGTGAGCTTCTGGATGACCGCCTTGAGCGTCGGCATCGTGCTGGGGACCCCTCTCGCTTTTGCGGCGCTGGGCGAGCTGATCGCCGAGCGCGCGGGTGTAATCAACCTTGGTGTCGAAGGCATGATGCTCATGGGCGCGGTGGTCGGGTTCATAGTCACTATCAACACGCACAATGCGCTGGCGGGCTTTGCGGCCGCCGTCGCGGCGGGCGCGGCTCTCGCTTCGCTCCACGCGCTGATGACCATCGGGCTGCGTGTGAACCAGATAGTCATGGGCCTGACACTGACCATCCTAGGCGCCGGTCTGTCCGCTTACATAGGCACCGGATATTCCGGCCGCAGACCGGAAGTCAACATCCCGGCGATACCGATCCCCGGCCTGTCGTCGCTGCCGGTACTCGGCAAGGTGTTGTTCACCCATGACGTATTCGACTATGCGGTGCCCTTCGTCGCCCTGGGGATCTGGTTTCTCCTGTACCGAACTCGCTTCGGGCTGTCGCTCCGGGCTGCGGGGGAGCAGCCGGGCGCTGCCGATGCGTCAGGCGTTCCTGTGTTCCTGATCCGCTACCTCGCTGTGATCGTAGGCGGTGGTCTCGCAGGCCTGGCCGGCGCCTACTTCTCGGTCGTCTACACGCAGGGTTGGGCGGAGGGCATGACCAATGGGCGCGGGTGGATCGCGATCGCTCTCGTGATCTTCGGGACATGGGACCCCATTAGGGTCTTGCTCGGAGCCTTTCTATTTGGATTCGTCGACGGTCTGAATTTCGAGCTGCAGGGCATCGGCGTGCCCGTGTCGACCCACCTGCTTGCCATGATGCCCTACGTTTTCACCCTGGTCGTGCTGGTCGCGACCTGGACCCGAATGCGGCACCGGCACGGGGGAATGCCCGAGGCGCTAGGGCTGGCCTACGAGCGCGAAGCCCGTTGAATCCAAGGAGGAACTAGATGGCACAGATCAGGCTCGCAGTGGCACAACCCCGCACCTGGTACGGGGCGGATGAGCGGCGGAACCTGGACGAGGCGATCCGCCTGGTCGCACAGGCCGGCGCGACCGAGTGCGACCTTCTCCTTTTCCCCGAAAACTTTCCTGGCCCTTACCGGGAACGAGGTAGGTTCGACGCAATCGGACCGTTGTCGGCCGCAGCCAAAGAGCACCACGTGTCGATCGTCGCTGGAACATCCGAGGAGACCGAGCCTGGCAGCAACCGCTTCCACATCGTCGCGGTCGTTATCGGGGCAGACGGAAGCGTCAAGGGACGCTATCACCGCACGCATCCGGTGGGCCCGTACATCTATCCAGGTGGTGACCTTTGGGACTTCAAGTACGTCGAGGCCGACCAGTTCCCGGTGTTCGACATGGGTTGGGGCAAGCTCGGCTTGCTCGTCTGCAGCGAGGTGTTCGTCCCTGAAATCGCACGCATTCTCGCGCTGAAGGGAGCCGAGGTTTGCCTGATGCACGCAGGCCTTCTGATCGATGAGCTCGGCTACACCGACAACTGGCGCACGCTGGTGCGAGCGCGCGCGATCGAGAACCTGATGTACACCGCGACCACTGTGCACCTGTTTCCCGAGGAGTTCGGACGCAAGCACCGGCAGGCCGACTTGAAGCTGCCGCCGACGGGATCCCACCTGACCGCCGGCATCGCGATGATCGCCTCCCCTGAGCGAGTGCTTTGCGAGAGCCACGAGCCTGGATTGCTTAGCGCAGTGCTCGACCTCGATCGAATCCGCTGGCTACGCGAGACTGATGAGGAGTTGATTGTGCCGGCGCCATATCGAACGATACCCGGTGTCCTCAAGTGGCGGCGGCCCGAGCTCTATGGAGCGCTAACCGCGCAGCCGGCGGTCAGCGTCGCTCAACTGGACGAACCCTGAATTTTGTGGACGCTGAACGACTATCGACCAACCGGAGAACCCTGACCAACGAGCTGGGCGGACAGACGGACGGGTCGCGATAGCTGCCAATTATCGGTAGCTACGTCGGAACCGACGGCCCCCCAAGCCGATGAGTCCGGGTGCCATCCGGGGCGTCGGCAGGCGCGGCCGAAGGAGCGTTTCTGGACATCGACGTCGTCTAACCGTCTTGTCAAACAGTTGGCTACGTCCGAAACCAGGGGAGTTCAGAGATCAGTCGATTGCTGTCTGTCGATCGTTCCGATCACGGCCTCCCGTGCGTCGCCCATCGCCCCGAGCAAGACCTTCACTCCCATTCGCTCCAGCATGTGCACCATCGGCGGACCCATATGGTTCGCCAGCACCGCATGGACGTGGTGCTCCTTGACAAAACGGGCAACCCGCGAGTGATGTGAGCCTTCCGTTCCGGCATCGTGCAGGGCGTTCCAGCCGACCTCGTACTCCCGCCAGGTTCCGATCCCGTCTTCGGTCACCTCCGTGATCGCAACCCGATCCGCGCGACCCCAACGGGGATCGATCAGCCCTTC
>DATCPW010000296.1:0-2186 GCA_036569865.1 Candidatus Dormiibacterota bacterium | reverse complement strand
GGATGAGCTTGATGCGCCCCACCACCGGCGTGTTCTGGACTGGTACATCGCCCTCATCCAGCTGCGCCGCCGGCTTCCGGTCCGTCGAGACAGCGCTGGAATCCACACCGAGGTCGACGACGATTTACGCACCATCGTGTTTCAGCGAGATGGCATCAGCGTACGGGTCAATCTGGGCAAGGTCGATTGGATCTCCTCGATCTCCGAAGGCGACCGGGTCCTCATGTCGTCCGTTTCCGAGATCAACGCGAACGCCGGAAGCATCTGCCTGCCACCATCGAGCGTTGTGATCTTGGAGACGCCTGTCGCAAGTGACTGATGCGCGTCCGGATCTGTCCGAGGTTTGGCCAGGCCGCGCCTACCCGCTTGGAGCGTCGTACGACGGCTCCGGCACGAACTTCGCCCTGTTCTCCGAAGTGGCCGAGGCGGTTGACCTGTGCCTTTTCGATGAGGCCGGAGCGGAGCGCCGAATCCGGCTGCAGGAGCTGGATGCCTTTTCCTGGCACGCCTACCTGCCGCACATCGCGCCCGGCCAACGCTATGGCTATCGTGTCCACGGGCCGTATGCCCCTGAAGAGGGAATCCGCTGCAACCCAAACAAGCTGCTGCTCGACCCGTACGCGCGTGCGATCGATGGCGAGATCGACTGGAACCCTGCCTGCTACTCATACGACCTTACAGATGAGCTCGCTCCCAACCTTGAGGACAGTGCACCGCACGTCTCCAAGTCCGTGGTGCACAACCCCCTCTTCGACTGGGGACGCGATCGCCCGCCGGAGACGCCGCTCCACGAGTCCGTCATCTACGAAGCGCACCTCAAGGGCTTCACGAAGAACCACCCGGGTGTGCCTAAAGATCTTCGCGGCACCTATGCAGGCTTTGCGCACCCCGCCGTGATCGATCACCTGGTGTCTCTCGGGGTGACAGCAGTTGAGCTCATGCCAATCCATCAGTTCGTCCAGGACCATTTCTTGCTGGAACGTGGCCTGCGCAATTACTGGGGCTACAACACGATCGGGTTCTTCGCGCCTCACAACGGATACGCGAGCACCGGCCAGCGCGGCGAGCAGGTCAACGAGTTCAAGGCCATGGTTCGCACACTTCACGAGGCCGGTATCGAGGTCATCCTCGATGTGGTCTACAACCACACCGCAGAAGGCAATCACCACGGTCCGACGTTGTGCTTCCGGGGTATCGACAACCGGGCCTATTACCGATTGGTCGCCGGGGATCTCAGCTTCTACTACGACACGACCGGAACCGGCAACAGCCTGAACGTGAGCCACCCGCACACGCTGCAGCTGATCATGGATTCGCTCCGCTACTGGGTCACCGAGATGCATGTGGACGGATTCCGTTTCGACCTCGCCGCCACCCTGGCGCGCGAGTTCCACGAGGTCGACAGGTTGTCTACCTTCTTCGATCTCATCCAGCAGGACCCCATCGTCAGCCGCGTCAAGCTGATTGCCGAGCCCTGGGATATCGGCGAGGGCGGTTACCAGGTGGGCAACTTCCCGGCTCTGTGGTCGGAATGGAACGGCCGCTTCCGCGATACCGTGCGCGACTTCTGGCGAGGCGAGCCGTCGACAGTCGCGGAGTTCGCCTCGCGTCTCACGGGCAGCTCCGACCTGTACAAAAATGACACCCGCCGGCCCGGCGCGAGCGTGAATTTCGCGACCGCGCACGATGGCTTCACCCTGCTCGACCTCGTCTCGTACAACGAGAAGCACAACAAGGCAAATGCTGAGCAAAACGCCGACGGCGAATCGCACAACCGATCGTGGAATTGCGGCGCAGAAGGCAAAACGGTTGACCAGGCCGTTCTGGACTGCCGATCCCAGCAGCAGCGCAATTTCCTGGCGACGCTTTTCCTTGCCCAGGGAGTGCCGATGTTGCTCGCAGGCGACGAGCTGGGCCGGACTCAGCGGGGCAATAACAACGCTTGGTGCCAGGACAACAAGGTCTCGTGGGTGAACTGGTTGGCGGTCGACAAGCCGCTCCTCGAATTCACTCGCTGGCTCATCGCCTTCCGTCGCGAACACCCTGTCTTTCGCCGCCGCCGGTGGTTCCAGGGCCGGCCGATTCGCGGCACCGTGGATATCGGTTGGTTCCAGCCCGACGGTCAATCGATGACTGACGAGGACTGGACGGCAGGTCATGAGCGCTCGTTGGGCGTTTTTCTGAAC
>DATCPW010000295.1:0-5121 GCA_036569865.1 Candidatus Dormiibacterota bacterium | reverse complement strand
GCACGAGGCGTGGAGCCTGCTGACGGCGCTGGCGGTCGCCACCGAGAAGGTGGAGCTGGGGCAGCTCGTGATGTGCGCATCCTTTCGTCCTCCCGCGGTGCTGGCGAAGATGGCGGTGACCACCGACCAGATCAGCGGAGGACGCCTGACCCTGGGCTTAGGCGCGGGGTGGCACGACCAGGAATACCGGTCATTCGGTTTTCCGATCGACCACCGTGTGAGCCGCTTCGATGAGGCGCTGCAGATCATCGTGCCGCTGCTACGGGGCGAGACCGTCACGTTCGAGGGGCGCTACTACACGGCTAACGAGGCAGCGCTGCTGCCGAAGGCCGAACGGCGCATCCCGATTCTCATCGCAGGCAACAAGCCGCGAATGTTGCGCCTTACCGCGCGCTATGCGGAGGCGTGGAACACCGCGTGGTTCTGGGAGCCGAATCAGAAGCTGCATGACCGGCTGGCGGCATTTGATGGGGCGTTGGCGGAAGAAGGCCGGGAGGGGACGTCAGTGCGGCGGACGATAGGGATCGAGGTGCCGGAGGCAGATCAGCCGTCGGCGTCGAAACGGCTGGCGGATCTGTTCGCAAGCTACTCAGACTTGCCAGTGGACGACCTGATCCTCGTTCTCCTACCGATGACAGTGGCCTCACTCGACCGGCTGGGCGAAGCAATCCGGGCGGGTTAGCGGCTCAGGTCGTGAGCAGCGTGCGCGAATCGTCGGGGAGCCGGCGAAGGCGCGCTAACGTCGTCGCCGCCATCATGCTCACCCTCGCATTCGCAGCGTGTGGGGGAGGCACATCGAACCTGCCGTCACAAACGCCGACGCCCCCTTCAAAGCAAGGACAGATTGCCTTTGCTCGCGGAACCCAGGGCAATCAGCACATCTTCGTCGTGAATCCCAATGGCAGCGGCCTCACGCAGCTCACGACCGGCAAACAGAACGATGGTGAGCCCGCTTGGTCGCCTGATGGCAAGAAGATCGTTTTCTACAGCGACCGGGGCGGCGGATTCCAGCTCTACGTGATGAATGCCGACGGCACCGGGCTGAAGCGCCTCACCAATGATTCGGGCTCGGATGGCTTTCCCGACTGGTCGCGGGACGGAACGAAGGTCGCGTTCGCCAGCTTACGCAAAGGGGTTGCTCAGATCTATGTGATGAACTCCAACGGCACAGGAGTGAAGCAGTTGCGACAGCGAGGACAGCAACTTTTCGCCCCATTGGTCAAATGACGGCGCGAAGATCGCCTTTGACCGAGACATTGGCGGCGCCAATTTCGACATCTTCGTGATGAACTCGGATGGCAGCGGTGTGACACAGATAACCAGTGATCCGCTTCAAGAGGAGTTTCCTGCCTGGTCGCCAGACGGCACAAAAATTGCCTTTTTCAGCGACCGAGACGGCCAGGTCCACATCTATGTGATGAACCCTGATGGCACGGCTGCCATGCGGGTCTCGAAAGATTCCGCGACCGAGGCTCTTCCGACGTGGTCGCCGGACGGCACGTGGATCGCCTTTGTAAGTGATCGGAGCGGCCCCGGCAGCATCTACGTGATGAACGCCACTGGGACGGGGACTAAGCGAATCACGAATGCGGCGGAGGAGGACCGCGATCCGGCGTGGTCGCCGGTCACCGACCCGTAAACGTCTTCGTTACTGGCGAGCTGCCTTAGACAAGGTCGCGAAGGCGGTCGGCCAACTCTGCGATCTTGACCCGCTCCTGCTTGGTCGAGTCACGCTGCCGAATCGTCACGGCCCGGTCTTCCAGGGTTTCGAAGTCGACAGTGACGCAGAACGGGGTGCCGATTTCGTCCTGGCGCCGGTAGCGCCTCCCGATGTTGCCGCCCGTCTGGTCGTACTCGACCCGGAACTGGCCCTGTAGGGATGACTGCACCTCGCGCGCGACCTTGATCAGGTCCTCCTTCTTTGACAGCGGGACCACCGCCACCTGTACGGGGGCCACGTTTGGGTGCAGGTGCAGCACCACGCGTGGCTCGTTGTTGACCACGTCCTCGTCGTACGCGTCGAGAAGGAGCGTGATGAGAATGCGGTCCACGCTCACCGCCGGCTCGATCACCCACGGCAGGTAGCGCTCGTTCGTTTCCGGGTCGAGATAGGTCAGGTCGATTTTCGAGTGCTCCTGGTGCACGCGGAGGTCGTAGTCGGTGCGATCGGCCACCCCCTCCAGCTCACCCCAGCCGAACGGGAAGTCGTACTCGATGTCCGTGGTCTGCTTCGAGTAGTGCGACAGGCCTGCCTTCGGGTGGTCGTAGAAGCGCAGGCGCCCAGCGTTGAGGCCCAGGACCTCCACGTACCACCGCATCCTCTCTTTGCGCCAGTAATCGAACCATTCGTCGTCCTGCTCCGGCTTGACGAAGAACTCCATCTCCATCAGCTCGAACTCGCGGACGCGGAACACGAAGTTGCCAGGGGTGATCTCGTTGCGGAAGGCGCGGCCCTGCTGGGCGATGCCGAAGGGCACGCGCACCCTGGACGAGTTCAGCACGTTTTTGAAATCGACGAACATACCCTGGGCAGTCTCGGGCCTGAGGTAGACGCTGGAGGAGGAGTCCTCCACGGGACCAACGTTCGTCTTGAACATCAGGTTGAACTGGCGCGCTTCGCTGAGCGGGCCGCCGCACTCCGGGCACTTGTCGCCGGTGACATGGTCGGCGCGCCAGCGCTTCTTGCAAGCGCCCAGGCATTGGCGCAGGGGGTCGACGAAGTTGGTGAGGTGGCCTGACGCGGCCCACACCTCACTCGGCATGATCAGGGTGGAGTCGAGGCCGACGACGTCGTCGCGCAGGTCGACCATGTGGCGCCACCAGAGCTCGCGAATCGCGCGCTTCAGTGCCACTCCGTAGGGGCCATAGTCATAGAAGCCCGAGAGGCCGCCGTAGATCTCGGCGCTGGGGAAGATAAAGCCACGGCGCTTGGTTAACGCCACGACTTTCTCCATGAGCTGGTCTCGCGCGACAGTCATCAGTTCCTGATTCTCATTTGGTGGAGGAACTGTAGCGATTTCAAGCGTCTGTCCAGGTGGTGCTCCAGCTGGGCCGTCAGCACTCCCTCGATCGCATCGATCAGCATCGGCTCCAACTTGAGACGCCTGTAGGTCGCTATGTCCCCGCTTGCCATCAGCCTCAGCACCTTGATCGCGGCCAGCGGCACCTGGCTCATTCCGGGGAGCGTGCACTTATCGCAAAGGAAGCCCCCCGCGGCTGCGCTGAACGCCGCCGGCTTGGCCGCCAGAGGCTTCTCGCACGACGCGCACACCGCAAGCTGTGGCGCGTAGCCCAGCAGATCGAGGGCCGCCATCATGAAATAGGCCGACGCCCGCCTCGGGTCTGTCTCTCGCGCCAGCTCGTCGAGCGCCATCACCGTGAGCTCGTACACGCCGTCGACCGGGTGCCTGTCCTCGCATACGCGCTCCGCCAGCTCCGCGATGAGCGCAGCGTGCGACATCACTTCGACATCGCCTGGGATCCTGAGGCCGGGCAGCCGCTCCACTTGCGCCACAACGTCGAGGTCCCCCCTCCCCTTCGCCAGCAGCAGGTCGACGTGGCCGTACAGCTCGAGCGACGGTCCGAGCTTGCTCTCTTGCCGCCGCACCCCTTTCGCGATCGCCCCCACCTTGCCGTGAGTGCGCGTCAAGAACGTGAAGATGCGGTCGGCCTCGCCGTAGTCGAGCTTTCTCAGCACGACAGCCCGGTCGCGATATGTGGGCAGGCTAGCCCTCCGCGGCTTGCGTCTCGGCGCCGTCCCGATCCGCATGGGCGGGTTTCTTGAGGCCGGCGGCCACGAGCGTCTCTTCGGGCCACGGCACATCGGCCGTGAGCTTCACCCACTCGATCCGGCGCCCCTTCACCTTCTCGACTGTCCACGTGGCGCGGCCACCCTTGAACGAGTCGCCGGCGCTCGCGATGTGGCCCAGCTGCGCGTGGACGTAACCACCGACCGAGTCGTAGTCGCCCGACTCCTCGATCGCAAGCCCGAGTCGGGAGTTGAGCTCCTCCAGTGGGAAGCGCGCATCGACCCTCGCTTCGTGATCGTCCAGCACCACGAGCTGCTCTTCCTCGGCGGAGTCGTACTCGTCCCTTATCTCCCCCACTATCTCCTCGATCACGTCCTCGATCGATACCAACCCCGCGGTTCCTCCGTACTCGTCCAGCACGATCATCATGTGCACCTTCTCGGTGCGCATCTCGTGCAGCAGCTCATCGACCTTTTTCTGCTCGGGTGTGAACTTGATGGGACGCAGGATCTTTTCGATGTCGAACTCTTGGGTCGTGCTGAGCGTGTAGTAGAGCAGCAGGTCCTTCGTGTGGAGGAGGCCGGCCACGTGGTCGATGTCGCTGTCGAACACCGGCAAGCGCGTGTGCCTGTGCTCCTTGAACACCTTGACGATGTCTTTTAGCCCTGCGTGCTTCTCCACCGCGACGATGTCGGTTCGCGGCACCATGATCTCGCGCACGGTCTTGTCGCCGATCTCGATAATGCCGTGGATCATCTGGTGCTCCTGCTCCTCGATCACGCCCTGCTCCTCCGAGACGTGTAGCAGCGTGAGCAGCTCTTGCTCCGTGAGATACGGGGCACGGGCAGCGCGGCCGCCTGTGAGCGCTCGCGAGACGATGGTGACGGCCCACAGCACGGGACCGAGGGCTGTCGCCAGGCGGTCGACCGGCCCGGCCGCGGCGAGGGCGACGCGTTCCGCGTAGCGGATGGCGAGCGTCTTGGGTGTGACCTCAGCGGCGATGAGCAGGATCACAGACAGCACGAAGGAGACGAGCAGCGCGAGCCAGAGGTGGTATTCGCCGGGGACGCCCCACGAGGCGAACAGCGAATCTGTGAGGAGCGTCGTCGAAGTCGAGGCGACGATCAGCGCCAGCGTGTTGGTGAAGAGAACAGTCGAGAGGTACCGATTCGGATCCGCCCTCAGATGCTGCAGGATTCCGGCGGCCTTGCTGCCCTGCTCGGCCAGGAATCTCACCCTGAGCCGGCCGACCGAGGTGAGCGCTGTCTCCGTGCCGCTGGCTGCGGCGGCCACGAAGAAACAGATGATGAGCACGATTAGTTCGAACCACTCTGTTGCGTTCACAGCCGGCGGATTATCGGAAGAGCTCGCT
>DATCPW010000294.1:0-11717 GCA_036569865.1 Candidatus Dormiibacterota bacterium | reverse complement strand
GGCAAGAGCCTGCCGGTACTATCGATGGGCATGAGCGGCGATTTCGAGGTGGCGGTGGCGGAAGGCAGCACCATGCTGCGACTCGGACAGGCGCTCTTCGGGCCCCGCCCCAGCTGACGCGGTGGGCGCCATTGCTTCGCTCCTCGCCCTGCTTCTGTGGGCCTTCGTCATCATCATCCTGGTCCGCGTGGCGTTCACGTGGGTCACCCCGTATCCGACCCACCAGGTTTACCGGCTTGCGGTCCAGATCACGGAGCCGGTCCTCGCTCCGGTGCGCCGCTGGCTCCCGCCTGTCTCGGGCATGGACCTGTCACCGATAGTCGTGACGGTGGCCTGCTACTTCTTGATCCACGCGCTCGGCTTCATCAACTGAATGGGGGAGTCCAAGCGTGTTTGATCCGGTAAATCAAAAGGTCAGCTTCCCGGAGCTCGAGAAGGAGCTCATGGCGACGTGGAAGCAGGAGGGCACCTTCCAGAAATCGCTGGACCTGAGGTCGGGCCGGCCGCGCTTCGTCTTCTATGAGGGGCCGCCCACTGCCAACGGCAAGCCGGCGACCCACCACATCCTCGCCCGCGCGTTCAAAGACCTCTTCGGCCGCTACAAGACCATGCGGGGCTTCTATGTGGAGCGCAAGGCAGGGTGGGACACGCACGGACTCCCGGTCGAGATCGAGGTCGAGAAGAAGCTCGGCATCTCGGGGAAGTTCGACATCGAGAACAAGGTCGGCATTGAGCGCTTCAACCAGCTGTGCCGCGAGAGCGTGCACGACTACGTCTCCGACTGGGTCACGTTCAGCGAGCGGATGGCCTTCTGGCAGGACTACGACGCGGCTTACTGGACGCTGACCTCGGACTACATCCAGTCCGTGTGGTGGTCACTCAGCGAGCTGTGGAAGCAGGGCCTCATATATAAGGGATTTCGCGTGGCGCCTTACTGCTCGCGTTGCGCGACGCCGCTGTCGAGCCACGAGCTCGCTCAGGGCTACCGCGACAACGTGCCGGACCCGAGCGTGTTCGTCCGGTTCAGGCTGAAGAACGATCCAAATACGTCCATCCTCGCGTGGACGACCACACCGTGGACGCTGCCAGGCAACGTCGCGCTGGCGGTCGACAACGACATCGACTACATCAAGGTGAAGGATGGCGACGAGTTCCTGATCCTGGCGGAGGCGAGGATCGAGGTCCTCGACCACAGGCCTGAGGTCGTCGACCGCATGAAAGGGCGCGACCTCGTCGGCCTGGACTACGAGCCCTTGTTTCCGTACTCGGTCCCGGCCGAGGGTCGCGCCCACTACGTGGTCGACGCGGATTTCGTGTCGACCGATGAAGGCACCGGCGTGGTGCACACCTCAGCCCTGTACGGCGTCGACGACCTCAAGCTGTGCCAGGAGAAGGGAATCCCGTTTCGCCACACCGTCGGGCTCGACGGCAAGTTCTTGCCCTACGTCGAAAAGTTCGCCGGCCTTCACGTCAAAGAGGCGGACCCCGTCATCCTCGATGACCTTAAGGCGCGCGGCCTGCTGTACAAAGCCGAGACGATCCTGCACACCTATCCCGAATGTTGGCGCTGTCACACGCCGCTCATCTACTACGCGCTCGACTCCTGGTACATCCGCACAACCGAGAGGAAGGCCGACCTCATCGCCAACAACGCGGCGACCAACTGGGTGCCGGCGCACGTCAAGACGGGGCGCATGGGTGACTGGCTCGAGAACAACGTCGATTGGGCGATCTCTCGGTCGCGCTACTGGGGCACCCCGCTGCCTTTCTGGGTCTGCGAGAAGTGCAGCGATCAGCGCTGTATCAGCTCGGCCTCGGAGCTCGGCCTGGCGGATGACGCCGACCTCCACCGGCCTTACATCGACAGCGCGACGCTGCCCTGCACCAAGTGCGATGGCACGATGCGGCGCGTGCCTGAGGTGCTCGACTGCTGGTACGACTCCGGCGCCATGCCGTTCGCGCAGCGCGGCTACCCGCGCAAGGGCGTCGAGGAGTTCAAGGAGACGTTCCCGGCCGACTTCATCTCGGAGGCCCTCGACCAGACACGCGGCTGGTTCTACTCGCTGCTGGCGATCTCGACGCTCCTCTTCAAGCAGAACTCGTATCGCAACGTCATCTGCTTAGGCCTCGTCGTCGACCCCAGGGGCAAGAAGGCGTCGAAGTCTCGCGGCAATGTGCTCGATCCGAATTACATTTTCGACAACTTCGGCTCGGACGCGGTGCGCTGGTATTTCTTCACGTCGACGCAGGTGGGCGAGAACTACCGGACCAGCGACGCCGCGCTGCGAGAGACGGTGCAGCAGTTCTTCATCCCGCTTTGGAACTGCTATTCGTTCTTCGCCACCTATGCGCGCCTTGACTCGTTCGACACCACGCAACCGCAGGTGCCGATCGCCGAGAGGCACGTGCTCGACCGCTGGCTGCTGTCCAGGCTCAGCGGTTTGAACTCGGCGGTAACGGGCGGCCTGGATCGCTACGACGCGATCGAGCCCGCGCGTCGCATCCAGCGATTCGTCGACGATCTGTCGAACTGGTACATCAGGCGCTCGAGGCGCCGTTTCTGGAAGTCGCAATCCGACAGCGACAAGCTGGCCGCCTACCAGACCCTGTTCGAGGTACTCAGTACTCTCAGCCGGCTCATGGCGCCGTTCGCGCCTTTCATCGCCGACGCGATGTACAGGAACCTGTCCGAAGGCGGATCGGTGCACCTCGCCGACTTCCCGGAAACGACAGCGCCGCACGACCCCGAGGTCGAGGCGAATATGGCGAAGGCGCGCCAGGCAGTGGAGCTGGGCCTGTCGGCCCGGGACGCCGTGCGGATCAAGGTCCGCCAGCCCCTCGCGTCAGTATCGTTGCCTGGCGACCCGCTCCCCGAGGAGATCGCGGCGATTGTTCGCGAGGAGCTGAACGTGAAGCAACTGATCTTCGGCGCGCCGGAGGTCAAGCTCGACACCGAGATCACCGAAGGGCTGCGTCTCGAAGGCCTGGCACGTGAGGTGGTGCGGGTGATCCAGGATCGGCGCAAGAAACTCGGGTTCAACGTCGAGGATCGCATCCACACACGCTACGAAGCGGATGGCATGCTCGTCCGAGCCATCGAGAAGCACGGCGATTACATCAAGAACGAGACCCTGTCCGTCACGCTCGAGCCCGGTAGGGCCGATGGCTTCGACGGCGAGCAGCAGATGTTGGAAGGAGAGCAGATCTGGATAGGCCTCAAGCGCGCCTGACCACCGGCCGCGTCCTGTTCGTCGTCATCGCAATCTGTGTGTTTGCGCTGGACCGGCTGACCAAGAGCCTCGTGAACGCCAACGTTCCCTTTGGCACCGAGGTCGCGGTGATCGACCACGTGGTCGGCATCGCCAACGTGCACAACTCGGGGGCGGCTTTCGGCTTCGCCCCTGCCGGCGCCGCCATCTTTCTAACCGCCTCGGTGGTCGTCTCGATCGGCCTAGTGGTTTACGTTGCCCGACATACAGGCGACCTGCGCACCGATGCGATCCTCGGCCTGATCTTGGGCGGGACGCTCGGCAACGGCTTCGACCGGATCGCCTTTGGGACGGTCACCGATTTCATCAACTTCCATTTCTGGCCGGTCTTCAACGTCGCGGACTCGGCCATCAGCCTGGGGGTGGTGGCGCTCCTGGCTGGGTACGTACTACGCAAGTAAACCCCACGAACTCAGAGGACCCGCGCAGCGGCGCGCCGTGAGTTCGCGGGGACCCCAAGACCGACGGAGCCTGATCGCGGCCGCCGCGTCACCCCGACTCGACCGCTTCCTTGCCGAGCAGGAGCCCGAGCTGAGCCGGTCGGCTGCCGCGCGCCTCATCAAGGGGCATCTCGTGCTGGTGAACGGCCAGACTGCAGATCCAGCGGATCGGGTGGCCGCCGGCGATGTGGTCGAGTTCGAGATTCCCGAGGCCTACGCCATCGAGGCCTCAGCCGAGCCGATCGCACTGGACGTGGTCTACGAGGACGAAGACCTGGCGGTCATCGACAAGCCGGCCGGCATGGTCGTCCACCCAGCGCCTGGTCACTACACGGGGACGCTGGTCAACGCGCTGCTTGGACGCGGCGGGACCTGGTCCGTCGTCGGGGGCTCAGCGCGGCCGGGCATCGTGCACCGGCTCGACAAGGGCACGTCAGGGCTGATCGTCGTCGCCCGCAACGACGCAAGCCATAGGGCTCTGTCCGCGCAGCTGAAAGACCGCACCCTCAGCCGCACCTACATGGCGATCGTGCGAGGCCTCGTCAAAGAGGAGGCGGGAGAGCTGGAGGGGCCGATCGGGCGCGATCCGAAGGAGCGCAAGCGGATGGCAATCGTGAGCGGTGGGCGGTTCGCGCGCACTCGGTACGAGGTGGTCGAAAGAGGGCGCGGGCATACACTCCTGCGCTGTGACCTCGACACCGGGCGGACCCATCAGATCCGCGTGCATCTGGCCGCGCTGGGACATCCAATCGCAGGCGACGTCGACTATGGGAGCCGTAAACTCGGTGACCCGGAGCGTCCGATGCTCCACGCGTGGCGATTGCGCCTTCGCCATCCGCGCACCCAGACCGACATGACGTTCGAGGTGCGTCCCCCGGCCGATTTCGAAGCATTCTGGGCCTCGGTGCGGTGAGCGGAAAACGAGGGCTTCTCGTGGTCATCTCGGGGCCATCTGGTGTCGGCAAGGACACGCTGATCGAGCGCTTGCGGGAGCGCGACCCGAGCCTGCGCTACTCGGTCTCTTACACGACCCGCAAGCCGCGCCCCGGCGAGGTGGACGGGGCCAGCTATTTTTTCGTGAGCCGACCGAAATTCGAGGAGCTCATTGCGCAAGGGTTCTTTCTCGAGTGCGCGACATACAACGGCAACTACTACGGCACGCCGGTCGCGGCCGTTGAGGAAGCGCGCGCAGCGGGGCACGACATTCTGCTGAAGATCGAGGTGCAGGGCGCGGCGCAGGTTCGAGAGCGCGTGCCGGACGGACTGTTCATCTTCATCGCGCCGCCGTCGAAGGAGGAGCTTGTCCGCCGTCAGGAGCTGCGCGAAGGTGCGGCTCCCGACGAGGACATGGTTGAGCGTTTGAAGATTGCCGAGACGGAGATGAAGCTCGCAGCCGAGTACGACCATGTCGTGATCAACGACGAGCTCGAGCGGGCGGTCGCCGAGGTGCTCGACATCATCCGGAGAGCGCGCGAGCGCCAGACTTAATCCCATGCCGCTAGATCCAACGCCGGTCCCCAAGGAGCTGCGCGGGCTGCGCATCGCGCTGCTGGTGGCGGGCGGGATCGCCGCGTACAAGCTGGTCGACCTGGCCTCGGCGCTGACGCAGGCGGGAAGCCAGGTCCGGGTGGCGATGACCCCCTCGGCGGCACGTTTCGTCGGCGCTCCTTCCTTTAGAGGCGTGACCGGCAACCCGGTGCTGACGGGGCTATGGGCCGCAGACGGCGCACCGGAGCCTCACGTGTTTCTTGGCGACTGGGCCCAGCTTGTGCTGCTGGCCCCCGCGACTGCGAACATCATCGGCCGGATCGCCAACGGCCAATCGGACGACATAGTGACTGCCACCGTGCTGGCCTCGCGCTCGCCCGTGGTAGTCGCCCCGGCCATGAACGATGCGATGTGGTCCAAGCAAGCGGTCAGGGACAACATCGCGATGTTGCGGGAGCGGGGCATGACGGTGGTCGAACCCGAGTCGGGGCACCTCGCCAGCGGACATGTCGGCGCCGGCCGTCTCGCTGCTTCCGGGCAGCTGCTCGAGGCGATGGCCTCCGCGGTGCGGTCTCGCTACGACCTTGCGGGGAGGCGCGTGGTGGTCACCGCCGGTGGCACGCGCGAGCCGATCGACCCGGTGCGCTTCATCAGCAACTACTCCAGCGGCAAGATGGGCTTCGCGGTCGCGTCGGCGGCTGCAGATCGCGGCGCGAGCGTCGCGCTGGTGACGACTGCGGCGCACCCAGCCCACAACGGCGTCGAGGTGCGACCCGTGGAGACGGCTGAGGAGATGCTCGCCGAGCTCAGGGCTCAGCTGGAGGGCGCGGACCTGCTGGTGATGGCCGCGGCTGTCGCCGACTTCCGCCCGGCAAAAGTCTCTGGCAGCAAGATAAGACGCGAGGAGACCTCCCACCTCACGCTTGACCTCGAGCCGATTCCCGACCTTCTGGCGACAGTCGGCCGTGAGAAAGGCGGCGCCGGCGTTTTTCGCGTCGGCTTTGCGGCGGAGGGGTCGGACCTCGATGCCAGGGCCCTCGAAAAGATGAAGAAGAAAGGCCTGCAGGCGATCGTGGCCAACGACATCTCGCGTAAGGACGTCGGGTTCGGCAGCGATCACAACGAGGGCGTGATCCTGTTCGCGGATGGCACCCGGCAGGAGATCGATCGGATGACCAAGCGCGCGATGGCCGACCGTATCCTGGACCTGGTTGGTCCCCGCCTCAATCTGAGGGGGGCCGTCCCCCCTCAGGGTGCGGGGCCTGGCGAAGCCAGCTCCCGGCACACCCCCCTGCCTGGCTGACTTGCTCTACGCCGAGGTAGCTGTCGAGGCTGGGCGCTCGCTTGATCGAGAGACATACAGCTACCAGGTGCCGGAGGGCATGGACGTGGTGCCAGGGCATCGGGTCACCGTCCCGTTCGGTCGGCGAACATCCTTCGGCTTCGTGGTCTCCCTTGGCACAGAGGACCCTGGCGTAGAGACGAAGCCGATCGCATCAGCCGGCAGCGACCCGCTTCTCCTGCCGCACCAGGTCGCCCTGGCGCGCCTGGTCGCCGACCACTACTGGGTGCCGTTGATCGAGTGCCTGCGCGCCATGCTGCCGCCGCGAGTTCGCAAGGCCGGCTCAGGCGGGTCGGGCCCGTCGACACGACAACGGCGGCACAGCCGGCTGCTCGAGCTGGCCGGCGCCGCGGGGCCTGACGCGGTGCCTGCGCAGCTCACGGCGGAGCAGGCCGCGGCGCTGGAGATCATTGAAGGCAACCCGATGACGCTGCTGCATGGGGTCATCGCCAGCGGCAAGACAGAGGTTTATCTCGCCGCTGCCGAGCAGGCCCTGGGCCAAGGCCTTCGCGTGCTGCTGCTGGTGCCGGACATCTCGCTCACGCCGCAGCTGGTCGAGCGCGTGCGCGCGCGACTCAAAGCGCCCATCGCCATCCTGCACAGCCAGCTCACGGAGCTCGAGCGGGCCCAGCAGTGGTGGCGAACCCGTCGCGGGGAGGCGGAGGTCGTGCTGGGAAGCAGGTCGGCGGTGTTCGCACCGATCCCCAGGTTGGGCCTGATCTGCCTCGACGAGGAAGGGACAGCGTCTTACAAGCAGGACCGCACTCCGCGCTACGAGACGGGATGGGTGGCGCGGCGTCTCGCCTCGCTCACCGGCGCGCGACTCATCGCCGGATCCGCGACGCCGAGCGTGGTCACGTATCACCAGGCGACCCAAGGCGAGCTGGCTCTGGCCAAGCTGACGCACCGCGTTCGTGGCGGAGACGCTGAGGTGGAGCTCGTGGACATGCGCGACGAGGCGGCGGCGGGCAACCGGCAGCCGCTCTCGCGGCGCCTGGTCGAGGTCGTCGAGCGGACTCTCGAAAACGAGGAGCAGGTGATCCTTTATCTGAACCGCCGCGGCATGAGTACCTTCGTGCTGTGTCGCGACTGCGGCAAGTCGGTGCAGTGCCTGGGCTGCTCGGTGGCGCTGGTCCAACACGCGGAGATTGATGGATTGGTCTGCCATTACTGCGGTTACTCGCGCGCGATGCCATCGGTGTGCGATCACTGCGGGAGCCGCAACATCCGCGGCATGGGGATGGGCACACAGCGCCTCGAGACGATGGTCAAGAAGTTGTGGCCGCGAGCCCGCGTGCTGCGACTGGATAGCGACGCGGCCCGCGGACCCGATTCCTACTTCGACATCTGGGAGACGTTCAGCGAGCGGCGCGCCGACATTCTCGTGGGGACGCAGCTCGTCACGCGAGGCCTGGACCTGCCGGCTGTCACCTGCGTCGGCGTGGTCGATGCCGACCTTCCGCTGCATTTCCCGGACTACCGGTCGGCGGAAAGCACCTTCTCGCTCGTGGTCCAGGTCGCTGGGCGGGCGGGACGTGACGGTCGCGCATCGCGGGTGGTGGTGCAGACCAGCAACCCCGAGCATTACAGCCTTCGCTGTGCTGCAACCGGCGACTACGAGGGCTTCTACGCGGCGGAGGTTCCGTCAAGGAAAGCGTTTGTGTTCCCGCCGTTTGCGGAGCTGGCCGTGCTCACGCGGACCGATGCTGACGACGCGCGCGCTGCAGCGGTTGCGCGCGAGGCGGCCGAGGAGCTGGCGAGCGGGTTGTTGCGCGACGGGACCGAGGGGATCCGCGTTATGGGCCCGGCGCCGGCCTTCATTCATCGCTTGCGCGGCGAGTACCGGTGGCAGGTCACTTTGAAAGGCGACGGATTGGAACGGGCGCGCCACCTGGCTCCTCGCGGGAAGGGGTGGAGCTATGACGTGGATCCGGTGATGTGAGCATGGTCGAGGACGGGACTTGAGCGAGAAGCGGACGGCCGAGGCGCGCAAAGCCGACGTGATGGCGGCGCTTGAAGGGCAGGGCGATATGTGGCTCGCGAGCGCCGACGGAGACGGTCGGCCTCATCTCATCGCTGTGTCGGCATGGTGGGACGGCACTGACCTGGTGATGGCGACGGTGGCGACCAGCCGCACCGCCAAGAACCTGTCGGCCGGACGGGAAGTGAGGCTGGCGGCGGGCACACCGGCCGACGCGATCGTCATCCAGGCGAGGGTCGTCGAGATCCAGGCCGCCGACGAAGCACCGGATGTCGCCAGTGGATTCTCGAAAGCGATGGGCTGGGATCCGCGGCAGGTGGGAAAAGGCTGGGCGTTCTTCCGCCTCCGCCCGAGCCGAATCCAGGCTCATCGCGGCTACGCCGAGCTCGAAGGCCGGGATGTGATGCGTAATTCGCGCTGGCTGGCCTAACTCGGCTTAACTCAAGCGCCCCCTGGGTAAAATCGATCTCGTGGTCCGACCCATTCTCAGCTTCGAGCACCCGGTGCTTCGCCAGAAGGCGAAGAAGGTGCCGCGCGTCGACACGTCGATCCAGCGCTTGATCGACGACCTCTCCGAGACGATGCTCGATGCGCCTGGGGCGGGGCTGGCGGCCAATCAGATCGGCGTTGCGCTCCGCGTGTGCGTCGTCAAGGGTGACGACAACCAGATCTGGGGGCTGGTGAATCCCGAGATCGTCAAGCACGATGGGGTGCAGGTCGGATACGAGGGCTGCTTGAGCTACCCGGGCTGGGTGGGCGAGGTTGCCCGCCATGAGACCGTTGTCGTCAAAGGGCGAAACCGCCACGGCAAGGAAGTGCGGATCAAGTCCACCGGGTTCACCGCGCGCGCCTTTCAGCACGAGCTCGACCACCTCGACGGCGTCCTTTTCGTCGACCGCTTGACCAGCCTCGACACCCTGCGACGGGTCGAGGACCTGGTGGCCGAGGAAAAGGAAGCAGCTGTCGCGGCAGTGGCAGGCTAGGCGCTTTCCTGAATATCGTCTTCGCCGGCACGGCCGAGTTCGCCGTGCCGTCGCTTCGAGCGCTGCATGAAGCCGGGCACGAGATCCAGCTGGTCGTGACGCAGCCGGATCGTCCCGCGCGCCGGGGCCTGAAGCTGACGTCGTCGCCGGTCAAGGTGGCCGCTCAGGAGTTGGGCCTTGAGGTCTTCCAGCCAGAGCGCATACGCGATCCGGAGGTCGTCGAAAGATTGCGGAAGCTCTCGCCTGATGTGATGGTTGTCGTCGCTTACGGGCAGATCATCCCAGCGTCGGTGTTGTCGATCCCGCGCCACGGGGTCGTGAATGTGCACGCTTCGCTGCTGCCGCGGCATCGAGGGGCGGCGCCCATAGCGCGCGCCATCCTTGGGGGCGATCAAGAGACAGGCGTCACCATCATGCAGATGGATGAGAAGCTCGACCACGGGCCAGTGCTGGCCTCGAGCCCCACACCGATTCATGAGGGGGAGGACGCGATTGCGCTCACGGCGCGGTTGGCGGCCATAGGCGCGGATGTCCTCGTCTACGTTCTAGGCCACCTGGAATCCATAAAGGCAGCTCCCCAGAATGAGGTCGCCGCCACTACCGCGCCGAGGTTGCGAAAAGAAGACGGAGAGCTCGAGTGGGACATGGGGGCGGTTGAGATTGATCGGCATGTACGAGCACTCCAGCCTTGGCCTGGGGCCACGCTGCCGACGAAGCGGGGTCGCGTGAAGGTGTTGAGCGGCCACGTCGATGGCGATCGTTACGTGCCTGACATCGTCCAGTTGCCAGGTAAGAAGCCGGCTCCCGCCAAACAGGTGCTTGGCGATGCCTGACAAGAAGGACGACAAGGAGCGCGACGTCGCGGTCAACCGCCGCGCGTATCACGACTACTTCATCGATGACAAGCTCGAGGCCGGGATCATGCTCACGGGGACCGAGGTCAAGTCGGTGCGCAACGGACGGACCAACCTGCGCGACGGGTTCGTGCGCATAGACGGCAATGAGGCGTGGCTCGAGAACGTCCACATCTCGCCCTACGAGCAGGCCAACCTGATGAACCACGAACCGATGCGGCCGCGCAAGCTCCTTCTGCATCGCAAGGAGATCTCGAGCCTGATCGGCAAGGTGAGGCAGAAGGGGTACACGCTCATACCGCTGCGCGTGTATTTCTCGCGCAACCACGCCAAGGTCGAGGTGGGGCTGGCGCGCGGCAAGAAGCAGTACGACAAGCGCGAGGCCATCGCGGAGAGAGATGCGAAGCGGGAGATCGCTCGGGCGATGAGGTCGAGAGGCTAGGCGGCCAGGTTGATACCGATCGCTCGCAATCGCTTGTTGAGCGAGTCCATCGCGAACTGCAGGATCTCGCTCTCGGTGTGGCCGAACTCTGTGATGTAGGCGGGGTCGGGCGGGTCCAAGGTGCCCGCGACCAAGGGGAGGCATTCGACAAGAGTTCTCTGGATCAGGGGTGCAAAGCGTTTGGGGTCCTCGCGAACTGCCTCCTGCAGAACCTTGATCCCGAAGCTGACGTGGCGCGACTCGTCTCGAGCCACGGCCGTGAAGCCTCGGTAAAAGCCGCGGTCCGTGGTGCCGAGCTCACGCATCGACTCGAGCTCGAAGCGCTGGCCGGTTAGCGCGATGGTGGCCTCCACGATGATGTGGTAGATCGTCACGCCCTCGACGAAGGCGTCGAAGTCCTTCGGGTTGCTCGCCATACGCTGTGCTGTAGACGGCAGGCGGTCGTAGAACAGAGTGTTGTAGCCCTCGTTGGTGTCGGGCCTGATCTCCGCGAGCAGGTCCTTCAGAGTCTTGGAGTCCGTGCCAACCACCTCGCGCCACCACCGATCGAAGAAGGCCGTGCGTCGAGCCTCGTCGACCATCTGCGTCGACAGGAAGATCTCGATCTCAGGCGTCGGCGCCGCCCAGACGAAAGGCGCCAGCGTCGCGGTCACGCGCTCCTCTCCGTTGAAGAAGAGGCGGTGCGACCACAGCGTCGCCTTCCGGTCGAGGTCCGAGGCTTTCAGCCAGTCCTCGCGGTCGAGGGTGAAGTCGAGGTCGCCAACCGACCATTGCTGTGACTCCCAGCGGCGGTAGAGGTCCATGTAGCTGGGCATGTTCTCGATGCCGCGGTCGATGAAGGCGAGGACGTCATCGATGCGGATGTCGCCGAGCTCCTTGAGGTTCGCTTTCGCGACTCTCTCGAGGTCCGGTTCCAGG
>DATCPW010000293.1:0-4526 GCA_036569865.1 Candidatus Dormiibacterota bacterium | reverse complement strand
CCACCCCCGCCGCTCCCACCCTCGGGCTGCCGGCCAGTCGCCGAGCAGCTCCCTCAGGCCAACAAGGTGGGTGGCAACCCTTATGGCGGCTAGCTCGTCTCCCTCCTCGATGTAGGCCGCGTAAGCACGCTCTGCTGCTACACCGACCCGATCAAACGAGCCGAGCATGAATTCCGAAATCGCAAGCTGCTCGAGAACGATGCCTGGAGGCGGTGGGTCGGATTCAACGAGCGCGGTGCAAATGGCGCGTGCGGCCGTCCAATCGCCGACCCCGAGGGCTTCCCGTATCCGGTCGATTTGTTTTGTCGGATTGCGGCCGTTTCCCCTGACCGGGGTCGCTGCCGACTTCAATGCCCTCCCTACTCCGCTCCGATCAGCCATGCACCGAATGATCGCACCGCCGTTCGGGGGGGCAGCCTGGTGGCGTCCCATCACTGCACCTCACGCAACGCATTTAGGCGCATGGGTCGATAAGCGCCCAGAGTAAGCTCGGACATCAGGAGGGATGGAGGCGCTCGAGCTCTGGCAAATTGCTCCTGGCCTCCCGAAGCACTAGTCAGTGGACGCTCTTCGCAACTTTGTATTCGATCCGCCGCCGATTTCTTAGCAATGATCCACAGGTTGCGGGCTAACCCCCTCCCCGGCGTCAGGGCTCTTTGAGGCTGAAAGACAGGCTTCGGAGATCTTCGCCAGTGGGACGGCGATGGCTGCTTCGCGGTCGTCGACCTCAGGTCAGAGAGAGCGCCTCTGGCTCCCGAAGCATCTCGGAATCCGGCACGCGAACGTAGCGGGGACCAACGAAGTCCGGATCTAGCATCCGCGTTGAGAAACACCCGGGTGCTGGAGGGACTCCGTTGGCACAAACGATCGTAGTTCGACTGCGCGTGGAGGTCGAGGGCAAGACGTTCGCGCAGATGGAAGCTGAACTCATGAATCAGCTTCGAGAGCAGCTGGGTCCAGCGGTTGGCGCTGAGGTCAGGGCGGTGGCGACGGGGATGGGCGCGGGCGTGTGTGCTGGCTGTGGGGGCCAGCGACGCAAGCGTGGGCGTGAGCCGCGAAAGGTGGTGGGGTTGTTCGGAGAGGTGGACTTCGAGCGGGATCGGACGGACTGTCGTGGCTGCGGAAGTCGTGCATACCCGGCGGATGACGTGCTGGGTCTGGAACCGAAGGAGCGCTACAGCCTTGGGGTTGCGGAGAAGGCGCTCTTCCTGGCCACCGACAGTTCGTACGCCAAGGCGGCGGCGGGGATGAAGGAACTGCTGCAGGTCAACATCAGCCACGGCGAGATCCACCGCCTGGCACAGAAGGAAGGGGAGCTTCTGCACCACACGTTCGAGGGACTGCGTGAGCGCATTTTCGAGCGAGGTGAGCGAGGTGAGCTGGAACGCCTGGAAGCCGCAGCCCCGGTCAAGGACCTGGTCATCATCCAGGCTGACGGGACCTACGTGCGCGACCGAGGCAGCAAGGATCGGATGGAGGCCAAGGCCGGGATTGTGTATTCCCGCAAGGTCCGCATCTCCAAGGGTCGCAACCAACTGGTGGACAAGCAGACGTACGGCGGGGTGGAGACGATGAAGGCCTTCGGGGAGAAGCTGGCGCTGCTGGCTGCCCAACAGGGAGCATTCAAAGCCAAGCAGCTCTGGTTTGTCAGCGACGGCGACCTCAACCTCAAGCAGCTGCGCAAGGACTACTTCCCAACCGCCGTTTACTTCCTGGACATCTGGCATCTGCAGGATCGGCTGGCGGGGGCGATGGGCGATGAGGTGGCCGCCGCCGAGCTCGGCGGCCTCATGACCCTGGCTGTCACCGGCAAGGTCGACCAGATCATCGAGCGCCTGGCAGAGCTGTGGGCAGACCAGGGCGACGACGACCAGAGGCGCGGCCTGCTGGGCGATGTCATCACCTACATCGACTCCAACCGCGAGGGGATCGTCGTGTACGCGAAGTACGGAGCTCAGGCCTCCGGCGCCATCGAGAAGACCATGGACGTCACCGTCGGTCGCCGGCTCAAAGCCAAAGGCACCTCCTGGAACCGACCCGGAGCCCACCGTCTACTCGGCCTTCGGATCCTCAAGCAAAACGGCCGCTGGCCCCGCTACTGGGAGGCTCGCCGCTCGCGCACCCCGCTCACTCAGGTCTTCGCCGTCTGACCCGTGCCGGATCGTGGGATGCTTCCTCTGGCTCCTTAGGTCCTAGGTGCCTCCAGCATGCGTCATCCTTTTCGGCAACATGTTCACCTTCGGGCGGGTCGCCGAGTCGGCTGAGGAGCTGGTCCCAGACTCCGGCACGACGCTATGGGGGCTGACTCGCTGCGCCAGCGCGCTTGGCACGGCACTCTTCCATGCCTCGGCTCTCGACGGATGCAGCCGAAAATGTCAGCGCCGCTAGCCATCCACCTGCTCGGCGTGCCGCGGGTCGAGCGCGATGGGACACCATGTCCCCCGCCGCGAGGACGGAAAGCCTGGGCACTGCTCGCCTACCTGCTCACAACCGAATCTGCCCCCAGCCGGCCGTGGCTTGCTGAGCTCCTATTTGCGGACGCGGAAGACCCACTCAACGCTCTCAGCTGGAATCTCGGCCAGTTGCGGCGACTTCTCAGCACCAATGCCTCGGTCGGTGGCGACAAGGTGCAGCTGTGGTTGCCCCAAGGCTCATTCGTCGACATTCACGCCCTGACGGGCGGCACCTGGCTGCAGGCATTGGCGATTCCGGGTCTCGGCCATGAATTGCTTGAGGGCATGTCCTTTGCATCGAGCCCGGCATTCGAAGTCTGGCTGGTGATCGAGCGGCGCCGCCTCCTGGCCGCGGCAGAGGATGTGCTGCGCGAGGCGGCTCAGAGCAGGCTCGCGATGGGAGAAGCTGAGCGCGCGATCGAGCTGGCGGGGCGCCTGGTTGCCGCCAACGGGCTCAACGAGGACTCGCAGGAGCTCCTCATCCGGGCCTACTCGGCGGCCGGCGACCGCGCCGCGGCAGAGCGTCAGCGGGATTCCTGCATCGCACTATTCCAAAGCGAGCTGGGCACCGATCCCGGACCCGCCGTGATGCGAGCCGCCGAGGCTCAAGCCCTTCGCCAGAGCAGTAAGCATGTGCCGAGCCGCGCTGGCATCGAGGCAAGCCTCGAAGCTGGACTCGCGGCGCAGGACGCAGGTGCCAGTGAAGCGGCGATATCGTCGCTCCGCTCCGCGGTCGCTGACGCGCACGACATCGGTGACCGGGATATGCAGGGACGTGCCCTTCTTGCCCTCGGCTCAGCGCTTGTGCATGGAGTCCGAGGCCGGGATGGCGAGGGCGCGGGCATGCTGCACCAGGCGATCAAGGCCGTCGAGGGGACGCAGTCAGGCGCAGTCGCTGCACAGGCACACCGCGAGCTTGGATATGTCGACATGCTTCGCGGCCGTTACGAGCGCTCATGGCGCTGGCTGGAACAGGCGGAAACGCTGGCCTCCGCGCACCCCGCCGAGGCCGCCTGGGCACATGCAGTCCACGGCGCCGCCCTGACCGACGTCGGTCGTCACAGTGACGCGCTCAACGAGCTCCGCCGCGCGCTCCAACTCGGCGAGATAGCGCAGGACCTCGCCGTGCAAACATGGGCGCGGGCGTTTGTGGGTCGAATCCATCTGCTGCGGGGCGAGCTGTCGGAAGCACGCGACGCCCTCGGGCAAACGCTCAAGGACGCACGCCAGCTGCGGTGGACCGCGTTTCTGCCTTTACCTGAGTCGCTCCTCGCCGACGTCGACTTTGCCGAAGGGCGGATAGACGCGGCCAGCAAGGCCTACGAGCATGCATACCAACTCTCATTGCAACTGGGCGATCCGTGCTGGGAGGGGATCGCCGCCCGGGGCATCGGCATGGTGGCCCAGAGCCGAGGCGACGATGAAGGCGGAATCCGGTGGCTAACGCTGGCAAGGATGAGATGTGTGCGGCTACCCGATGCCTGGCTGTGGATGGAGGCCTACTGCCTCGATGCGCTCTGCTTCCTTACCGTCGACCGTCAGCGTCCGGAGGCAAGCCGGTGGATCAACGACCTTGAAGCGCTGGCCGCCCGGACTGGAATGCGGGAAATGGTGGCCCGCGCCTACCAGTATCGTGGGCGCCTCGGCGACGAGACGGCGGCAGAAGCGTCGCTTGTACTGGCCGCTGAGGTCGACAACCCAGCACTTCTCCGGACAGATTGGATTTCTACCTTCGCATCACAGCCCCCATCACACCCCAGCGGTTCAGAGTGAGCGGCGTATCGACAGCAACACCCCCTGGAGGTGGACATCGTGAACCCCGAGATCATCAGCGCAACGATTGAGCGTTTCACCAGCGATCCAAGCTCGGCCCAGTCAGCCCCGACGGTTGCCGCGGACCTGGCGGACGGCCGCGCCGAACTGTCCGCGGGGTCATTCAGTTGGTCCTCGGACCTGCCGCCCGCGCTGGGTGGCGGCAACACAGCACCTAGCCCGACCGCGTACCTTTTGGGAGCCCTCGCAGGGTGCGCCGTGGCGTTCATCCGCGACACGCTGGCCCCTCAGCTAGGGCTG
>DATCPW010000292.1:0-11070 GCA_036569865.1 Candidatus Dormiibacterota bacterium | reverse complement strand
AGAAACCCGAGCTCATCTTTGCAGGACCAGTGCTCGACTATTTTGCCGTCGACTACCCGGTGTATCGCGACCGCCTTCATCTCAAGGTCGTTGCCTGTGGCTCGGATACCGAACATGTCACCAGTGTGCTTTCCGTAAGCCGTCATGCGGGTGACCACCTTGTCATCCTCAGCGATCATGTCTTCGATCTTGTGGTAGCCGGGAGTCGCATCCCAGAAGATCTTGAATGCCTGCTTTAGACCCTCTCGGCCCTCGGCCAAACCTGGAAAGGGCGTTGGCGCGTGATTCACATAGTCCTCGACGACGAGTTCATCGAGCGCCGCCAGGTTGCCGCTGTCGATCTCCGCGTAGAACCGCCTGACGATCGCCTTGTTTTCTTCGATTGACATAGAAGCGCCCCCCGGCCTCAGGCCATGCCAGTCGTGCGGATCGCTACCGCCGTGCCGTTATGCCGCGGCCGTAGACCCATCAACGCCTGCCCGGCCTGGCTGATCGCAGCGAGATCGTGCACGTTCTTGATTTGCACGATCACCTCGTCAATGCCAGCGTCAATGAAAGCCTGGGCACCCTCGCGCACCTGTTCCGCGTCACCAGTGAACACTCCTTGTTTGAAATCGCCGTTGCTTGGACCACTCATCGACAGCACCGCCTTGTAGGTCTTTGTGATCGTCGAATAGTCACGCTCCACCGACGAGCAGTGGGCTTGGAGTACATCCAGCTTATGGCTCACCATCTCGAGCGTGTCACCCGATGGCATGGAGAGATTGCACATATCAGCGTAGCGAGCCACTATTCGCAGTAGCCGGTGCTCGCCGCTGCCTGCAACCATGATTGGAATCGAGCCGCCGAGCAGGCGGCGAAGGTCAGGCAGGACTGCCTCCAGCCGGTCCATGCGCAGCTTGATGGCAGGAAAATCCATTCCAAACATCTGGTGCTCGCCTTCCGTCATCGGGTGGCCGGCTCCGACGCCCAGGATCGCGCGTCCTCGCGATGCCTGGTCAAGGGTGCCCACCATCCGTGCCAGCAGGGCAGGGTTCCTGAAGAAGATCGAACTCGCCAGTGCTCCGAGCCGGATCCTGGAGGTACGCGCGGCAACCGTCGCCAGGAAGATATACGTCTCCGGCCGGGAACCGCCCTGATTGGGTGGCTGTCCTTCAATTAGGTGGTCGTTGACCCAGAGCGTGTCGAATCCAGCTTCCTCGGCGGCCACCGCGACTGCGACGGCGTGGTCGAGTCGGTCGGTCTCGGCGATCCCAGGAAAGCTGAAGTTGGTCAGGTGCAGGCCGGTTCTTACTTTCATGCCGTCAGCGTGGCCTTCGCGGGGCGGACGCTCCATACCAGAAAGGTGGTATTCGCCCCGATGGACCCTGCGGCCTAGACTTTCGGTCGTGGGACGAGGTTGGGCGCTTCAAGCGGCCCGCCTCGATCTGGCTCGTATGGGCGAGAGCGGGCTCAACTCGCGCGAGCTCCGGACAGACTTCCTTCGCCGCCTCAATCGCGTTATTGCTTTCGATTCGGCTTGGTTCGCCTTGTGCGATCCGGCCACTCTGCTCTTCACCGATGCTGTTCGCCAAGAGATGTCCCGGGAGTCGACGCCTCGGTTTGTCGAGGACGAGTTCCTGCTGGACGACTTCAACAAATGGATCGACCTTGCTCGCGCCCCCGTGCACGCCAGAAGCCTGCTTCAGGCGACCGATGGCGATCTCGCCTCGAGCTATCGCTTTCGGGAGATCCTCGAGCCACTTGGTCTTGGTGACGAACTACGAGCCGCGCTCATAACTGGCCGGGCGTGTTGGGGCTTTATCTGCCTCCACCGCGAGTTACACAGCCCCAACTTCACAGTGGCAGACGCTGCCTGGCTTAACGACTTGGCTCCCATCATGGCGGCCGGCCTCCGCAATGCGCTTCTTTCTCAGGCGGCCGCGACCGGTTCTGAGGAGACCGGTGTGATTGTTCTCGGGCCAGATCTCTCTGTCGTTGCCATGTCAGCTGCCGCGGAGCGCTGGCTATCCGAAGTGTCCGACGCTGACTGGCCCGCGCTGCGCGAGCTTCCCTCAGTTGTTCTGGGCGTCGCCGTCCAACTGCAGGCTCAAGATTCGGGACGGTCCGCTGAATCGAGCGGCGCCCGTCTCCGTACGCGCAGCGGTGTTTGGCTCACGGTCCGTGGATCGAGACTTTCAGGGATTGGGGTCGAGGGCCAAATCGCCGTCGTTGTCGCACCGGCAGCACCGATAGAGATGGCTTCGATGATCATGCAGGCCTACGACCTCACCCAGCGCGAACGCGAAGTCACCGGGCTGGTCCTTCAGGGAACGTCTACGAAAGAGGTTGGTGCGGCGCTTCGAATCAGCGGTTCCACTGTCCAGCAGCACCTGAAGTCGATCTTCGACAAGACGGGCGTCCGCAGCCGCAGAGAATTGGCTGCCCATATCTTCGCCAGTCAATATCAAACCCGCATGCGACGCGATCGCCCTGTGGGTCGGACCGGCTGGTTCAGCGACTAACCGGTCTTTTTGCACGGCCCGTCGCAAGTCAGCGGGACGATCGTCGAGTTGAGCCGGTTTGTTGCTCGAGGACTCAACGGGATTGCCGCAGGGATCGTCGAGGAGAATCTGTCCTCCGCCAACGCCCGTGACGATGTCGTGTATGCGACCATCAACCATTACTCGGCGCACCAAACCCTTCCGGCGCGCTCAAGGCAACACGGCGACAACTCAGGGGAATGAAGCATGAGCAAGAGCTTGGTGGAATTGGCGAAGGAATACAGCGGCGCCTGGGCGGCGCACGATCCCGACGCGATCGCGGCCATGCATACCGACGACTCGGTGTTCGAATTGCACGACGTCGGTGCGCCAGCGACAGGGCGTGCGGCTGTCCGCGACCTGATCGCGATACTGCTCACCGCCGTGCCCGACTTGCGTTTCGAGCTAAAGCGGGCTCATTTCGGTGCCGAGCACTTCGTCACCGAATACGTGATGAGTGGTACCGCCGAGGGCAAGCCGTTCGCGATCGCCGGCGCTGATGTGTTCACGATGCGTGACGGACTGGTCGGTCGCAAGGACAGCTATTTAGATTGGCTGGCGTACCAACGGCAGGTCGGCGTCGACCCGGTGGCAACATTCAAAGCGCTTGGCCGCTGAAATGTGGAACTTTGGTCGGCCGGACGCTCCAGTAACGCGAACCGTTGCGTGGTGATCCCGGGGCCGAGAATCGCCTTTTAGCGGCAGCCTCGCGGCGCGGCAACGAAGCCCATCCGTGACCCCACCGGAGACCGGTGCTGACGTGCCGGTCGATCGCCAGAACCCTCAATACATAGCTGGCCTCTAGCCGGCTACTGCGCTGACGCGCTCAACAGTGCTGGTTTCACAGCCTCAGCCCATAGCAATGCCAGCGCCGCCGAGGCGCTCGCGGCCAGCTCGCGTGATGCGGTGTTTTATGCCGTCGGTGACAGCGCGCCCCAACATGAGTCCGTTCTACATGCGGGACCGTGCAATTCCGGTCATTCCGGCCGAATACGGGCTCTGCGCGGCAACCGGTTGCTCTGGGGTGAGATGTGTTGAAGATCGCAGGCTTCCGACTTGGGATCTATATCTTCAAGGACGCTCACCGCGAAGGCTTCTAGAGCGCTGTAACCAATCCTTCTTGGTAAAACCGCACGGGATGGCGCAACCCGTGGTTGCGCTCGTACTCTGACCACGCGGTGTTATAGAGCTCCACGCCTTGTGCCCGCACCTCTTCCGCCGCCGACTCGGAAACACCGGACGCTCGTAACCGCTTGGCTAGCGATGACAGCGCAAACTCGCGCAACTCCAAGCCGTTGACGCGAAGAGGTGGCGGAACTGTGCGTGGATCCTCATACGGCAGCCTGCGATCTGGCGACACCGCGGTCCTGACGGCAGGTCCGAGCAGGTCGAGCACCTTGAGCGTGACCACCCGCGCCATCTCCGGTTGCTCCCTGATGCGGCGGCGCAGCGCTAGCACGCCAAAACCGATATGCCGTGACTCGTCGCGAGCCACCGCGGTGAAACCCGTCACAAAGCCCGGCATCATGCCGACGTTTCGTAGCGTGCGAAGCAGGGTGCGCTGGCCGGTGACCGCGAGGTAGCCCTCGATGATCAGGTGGTAGGTCACGACGCCTTCCACCCAGGCTCGCACGCTGTGCGGCTCGCGACGGACTAGGTCCATGGCGTCGACGAGCTGGTGCTCGAATATCTTCCGGAAACCCTCCGTTGCGCCTGGATTGATTGCGTCCAAGGCGGCATGCAATCCGCCGCCGACTCCGAGCACTTCCTCAAAGAACCGCTGAAAGAACACCGTGTGCCGCGCCTCATCGGCGATTTGCGTGGAGAGGAAGATTCGCTCGTCCTCATATGGCGCGGCATAAAGGAGCGGCGCTAGCGTGTCCGTGACCGCCTGCTCGCCGATGAAAAAGAGCGTCATCGTGCGCTGCATGACTTCGCGAGTGTTCTCGGGCAGGTTCTGCCAATGCTGGATGTCGGCTGCGAAGTCCAGATCCGCGACAGCCCAGTGCTGCCGCTCCCACCGCCGGTACAGCGATGCGGAATCGATCTCAGGCTCGAGCAGGTGATCCATCTGCGCCTCGACGTCGTCCACGCTGACGCCGACGAGGTCTTTCAGCGGAGCCTCTTCCACCCGCCGGACTGCGTCGAGCACCGATTGAGTGCTCATCTGGGTTCGGTCTTAGGACGCGCAAGGTCCGTCGCCTGAAACCAAACCGCGGAATAACCAGAAAGTCTAGGGCGGTTCATAAGCTGCCTCCTATCCTGGCTGGGGCAGTTGAGCCAGTGCGAAGGAGCTGCTCTGCTCGACGCTGATAGCCGAGGAGTCGGGCCACCGGCCGGAGCAACGCGAAGACTGCTCGCTGCACCCACCAGGGCGGGCTCGCCAACCGGACGTGGTCCGCGAACTCTGGAGCCAGTAGGGCGATCAGAAACACGTTGGGCATGCCGTGACGATCCACTGGACCCTCTCTGCCCAGCCGAAAGAACACCTCATAGAACCGCTCGGTCGACGGAGTTCCCGGGTGGAACCACGCCCTTACATCGTTCCAGAACGTGTGGCGCACACCGCGTGGGACGTCCAGCGTCTCACCGTGCCCCAGGACCTTCTTCTCGCCACGCACAATGAAGCCAGCCTCACCGCTTATCACCTCGAAGCGTTCGTCCTGGATTGGGTGAACGTGCTGAGGACCAGCAAAGCCGCCAGCTACGAAGAAGCCGTCGTTCTCACTGACCTCTCCGCCCGTCTCCGCCGATGTCCGCCGGAACACCATACGCTGGCCCGTGACGGGGTTCTCGATCTGATCGCCTGACTGTGTCATGTCTATTCGGCTCCCATTGAAGATAGGCTGGCTATAATTAAGGAGAGTTCCACTATGGCAGAATCTGGAGGCAAGGTCAAGCGACGTTATAACTCCGTCACGAGGAGGGAGCAGGCGTCGGGCACCCGCCGCCACATAATGGCGGCCGCTGGACGCCTCTTCGCAGAGCGAGGCTTTGGTCGAACCACCATGGAGTCGATCGCGGCGGCTGCCGAGATCGGCGTAGCTACCGTCTATGTCAACTTTGCGACTAAGGCCGCGATCGTAGAAGCGCTCGTCGCCCAGGTGACCAGCGACCCGCGTCTTGACGTGAACTTTGTCCTGGATGAGATGGACCTCGATCGAGCTCTTCGCCGTGGTGCAGCCAATATCAGGCGGCTCCACGAGGCAAGCGCTGCGCTGACCGACCTGCTGCGTTCGAGTCGTGCAGACGATCCCGGCCTCGAGGTTCTCTGGCGGAGGCGGCAGCAGGGACACCTAAGGGCGATGCGACAGTTTGCGCGCGAATTAGCACGTCGGGGGGTGCTGCTACCCGGACTGGGGGCAGATGAGGCGGCGGACATCCTTTACACGCTGGCCGGAGCCGAGACGTATCGGGAGCTGGTAGTCGAGCGAGGTTGGGCGCCGCGCCGTTATCAAGCTTGGCTGGAGAAGGCTGGACGACGGCTCTTGCTGACCAGCTCTGCCGGTTTGACGTCGGGACGATAGGCGTTGCGGCCTGGTGCTTTCAGCCCTCGTCAGATCCAGGTGGGCCCGATGAAGTCGGCCCAGAGCTCAACGCATCGGCCGGCAACTTCTCAGTCCGAACGCAGCTCCGAACATCGAAGTTCGAGTCCGTCCTGGGTCCACTGGTAGGCATTAAGAAAGTAACCAATATGTGGGGTCGTTGGTGCCGGAACCACTACATCTTGAGTCGACACCGAATCGCAAACTGGCTCCCCTTAGTGGACCGTCTTCGAACTCTCCTACTTGCCCCCACGGCTGCACTTCGCGCGACGATCAACAACTCTTGGCGAGCCCCCCGCGATCTGACCTTCCGACTGACCGCTACTTGTCCGGGGCTGGAGGAAATTTCATCACGTCACTCTCGTCACCGCGACCCCGAGGACGGAGCACCGCGGCGACCGGAATAGCGCGCATTGTCGGGCGAACACGGCCCGGGCCGGCTCTGGCTGGGTCAGGGGAGGCGGGCGGCGCCCGCCTCCCTACCGTAGGCCAGAAGCTGAGCGGCGTGCCTCGCAAGTACGCGGCAGCACCCACGATCTGACAGTTGAAGGAAAAGTGGATGTTCACCTCGACTAGGTCGCCGCTCGCCTTGAGTGCGTTGAGCTGTGTGAGCGTCAAGACGCGGTGATTCATGGCATCGGGATTCTTTCCGGTGAAAAACTCCACGAGAACGAACCAGTCGACGTTGTAGTCGCCCGTGGGACGAACTCCCACCAGGTGGTCGTGCCCCTTGATCCCAGGGATCTGTGCGTGATTGCAGTTTGTCGGCGTGCAGTTAAGAACACTCGCGGGGACCGTGGACGCGTCGGGGTAGGTGACGAGGTACAGCGGAGCTGAGGCGTGCTGCGCATTCGCATTCGTCACGGCGCCGTTCGGCGTCATCAAGAACACCTCTGTCCCCGTCGAGTCGTTGACCGCAGGCTCGATGGTGGTGCCGCCGAGCGCGCGTATGCCGCTGAACCACGGCAGGCTCGATGCCGATGCTGTGGGCCCAGCGGCCAAAGCCGCGACCGCGGTCGCAAGCAACGCCAGAATTCGTAGGGAGCTCCGTGATCGCATTTACAACCTCCAAAAACTCAGCCAGCAACCTCGAGGGTCGTTCACCGCGCTTTGACACCTCTACTCGACGCAGACAGCATCTGCCTGCATCGCTACCCCGTCAATAGGACGATTGTCCCGAGTAGCCCTGCTCGCGCCTTTCCGAGCGCGAACTGGAAGATCGCTGGCTCCCCTTAGTGGACGCTCTTCGAACCACACTGCCGACACCTCCACCCGAGCTGGTCCAGACCATCAGAAGCCAACGGACTGCTCAATTCCAGCTGCCCTCCAATTGGGTACGCGAACCCGTCGTCTTGCAATAAGGCGCGGCCATCACGATGGCCGCAGATCGCAACCGGTCCTTCGTTTGCGCTGCTCAGTGGCGTGTTGCAAGTCCGACTTCGAACTCGACGGACTTTGTGTACCCCACACCTTGTTGATCCGTGACGGGATATTTGTACCCCACAGGGTGCGCTGAGTGGCTCAGGTTCGCCGACGCACCGCTGCAGCAACTCGCGACCTGCTGGCACGCAGGCGACGTCCGACCGCCTTCACTCGCGCTGCCAAGGTCATCCTATGTGCTTTCGCGACTCCCCAGACCCATGGCCGCAGCTCTCGCACGCCCGCGCGCTCGAAAATCTCAGCAACCTTCTGGGAGAGTTCGGGCGACGCCGGCATGGGACGCAACTCGATAGTATCGTCGGCGAGCAGGCGGGGACGGACGCCGCCGAGCGCCGCCAGCTCCTCCATTGCGTGTTTGACGCTCTCGTTCATTCGTTCAGTCTGTGAAACGACGGTATCTAGCCTTCCTTGCGGTAGAGATGGGTTTACGCGGACGGCTGCCAACGGGCGCCTGGGAGCCGGCATTGGAGATCGAATCAGTGTCTATGGGTACTTCGGTACCCTCGACAGTCCCTCTGGAGAAGAGACGGCCCGCCAGGTTTGGTTCCTTTTGGGAGAGAGCTACGTCCCGCAGACCGTCGCATGGAGCTACACATGTCATTTCTGGAGCGGGTTCTTACGTTGGGTAAGGCGGCAGCTCGACAGGGCGTGCGTCGGGCTGACTGATGGCGCGCTTCCTTGGCCAGCTCATCGGGGTCATCCGCCCTGTTGATCGGACCTGGTGCTGTGATCGTTGTCGGCAAGGGGCGATCGGGACGCACACGGCATATGCCTCTGTAATGCACGCGTCGGGCCCGGGCCACGCCAGCCGACCGGCTGAAACTCACGGACTTGACGACGATGAACGGGAGCTGCTGCGCGTCAAACTAGCGAGCTGACCGGCGCCGATAGTCGCGGATGTCCAAGGCGATGGCCCCGCCTCGCTGCAGCAATGTTATGGCGGGCGACAGAGACCTCAGTGCACAAATAACCCCGTCGTGCCATTCTCCATTAACTATCCCCGCCAGGGGGTCACTCGCCAGAAGTTGGTTGGCCACGTGTGGGGTTCACTTATTACGTCCGCGCTCGATCACGTTTGGTCTTGAGGGTCTGGCTAACTCGCTCCCGCTCGACGCATCGCAGCGAGCTTTCGGCGCAGGAGCTGTTGTCTGTCGAGCACCCGAGGAATCAGGGACATTGGCTCCAGGCCTCTCGTGTCGGGCAACCCAGACGCTTGAAGTATCTCGGTGACCTTAGTCGGCACCTCGGTCTGGTCGCGGAGGTTCATCTCCTCGAGAAAGTCGAGCACTTTGTCGAGCTCATTCAGCTGCCGTAACAACTGGGGACCCTCGCCCACAGCATGGTCAGTGTAAAAGCCTTGCCGGAGCGGTATGGAAAGGTAGTACATCGACGACCTGACTCCTTGGCGACTCGCGTGTGTGTCGAGAGTAACCTGAGGCACGGAGGTATCGGTGCGCTTCGAGAGTTTCTCGTTCGGCTCTATCCGGATCGACGGCGTGACCTATGAGCACGACTTGGTCATCGACCGGGGCGAGATTCGGAAGCGAAAGAAGAAGGCCTCCAAACACTATCGGGACGTCTACGGTCACACGCCGCTCTCGACCAAAGAAGACATCCCCTGGCGCTGCCGACGACTGGTGGTAGGAACCGGAGCCGAGGGCGGGTTGCCGGTGATGGACGAAGTGCGAAAGCAGGCCCAACTTCGGAAGGTGGAGCTCCTGACGCTGCCAACCAAAGATGCCATCGCCATTCTGAATGGCGGCGATAAGGGCACCAACGCCATCCTGCACGTGACCTGCTGAGCGTCAGCTAATCGGCCCTCGACTCCGGCTGGCCCGACCCCCGGATGATTCCATGCGCCCTCCCGCGCCCAGGTTCCGCAATCGAGTTGATCAGCCAGTGCTAACGGGACACGCACTTGATTGCAGTTTCGATCTTAAAAGTGCTGCAGTTGTTCGGCATTGTGACCGAGCGGCCAGCCTTAACAGCCGCCTGCTCTACCGTTGAGCTACTCCGGAAAAAGGGCGCTCTGAATTGTAGGTGAGTTCAGATTCCCGCCCCGGTGCAAGCGATTACTAGGCCGGCTATTCCGAATCGACGCCCAACCCATGCGTGTTGCGACTAAGTCGCGTGGCTACTTCAGGCGCGCCGGCCGCGTATCAAACCAACGAGCCAGATGACTGCGAGCACCACGATTACGATCCACAGAAGGTTGAGAAGAGCCGCAGCCGCGTGGAACAAGAGCCACACGATGAAAAGTACTACCGCGGCGACGATGAGTAAATGGATCATCTCGGGGTTAACCCATTCGGGACTTGACGCGATCTTCTGAATCCGCGGCCGAGTCGCCGGCTTGACCAGAAAAGGTCTTGGCGGCGTTGACGATCTTGTCTACCGCCCGGCGGCTGGTCGCGATCATTGAACGCCTGCGCTCTGGTCCACGGACCGGGTCCAGGAAGTACATGAGCGCGCCGCCCACAGCGGCGGCACCGATGAGTTTGGGGATACTGGAAGATCGGCGTCGAGGCTCGAAGACCTGCGCCCAGTCACCGAGACCAACCGCCTTCGTCACGCGTCGAGCAACCGGCCGAGCTGACTCGAATGCTCGTGAGGCAGTCTGCCCTGCCTGAACAGCGGTGTCTCGGTTATCCTGCCACAGCGCGACGATACGTTCGCGGCGCTCCGCGCCGAGCTTCGGATCGAAAAGGTAGGCGGCGAAGCCGCCCAACGCCGCACCGACGGCCAAACGTTTCATATCTGCATCTCCAGTAGAGCCAAGCGGGGTCTCATCTCACTATGCCCGGTGGCTCGTAACAAAAGCAGCAACCGCGCCTCTTAAGAGGGGAACGCCCACCTCAAACGTGGTTACCCGGCCGACGACCGAAGAAGCGCTAGCAGCCCACCCAGCCGATCAGCTGCTGCACCTTGATGCGGTCGAAGCCTCGCACGATCGAGTTCTTCCCCACTCGCAGGAGGGGGACTCGCTCGCCGTCCAGCTGCTCCCACTCGCGCATGGCGGAGGGATCGCGGTTCACTCGGCGGTATACGAAATCGACGCCCAGCTCGTTCAGGAGCTCGACCATGGCGGTCGACTCACGCGATTCGTCCGAGCCGTATAGAACTGCTTCGTGATCCATCTTTGTGTAAACGCCAGCCTAGGCGCGTTCCACCGATAGAGCCAATCAATTGTTCCGATGCCTTGCATAGGCGGGACTGATAAGGCCCCGCCTGGGGATCAGGCTGAGCGCTGTTGTAGCAGCTCCGCGATTGAGCCTTCGAACTTGGCCAGCTGCTTGTGGACTTCGATCACCTCGTCGGAGCTGATCGGCTCCGTCGGGTCAACCGAAGTCTGGTGCTCGGTCCACTCCGTGCCGCACTCGCACCGGTGGAACAGGTACCGATCCGTGTGGGAGCGATAGAGATAGACCGAAGCCTCCTGTAGACGCCGTCCACAGGCACACTTGCCCTTGTCTGGTTCCAGCTTTGACTTTTGCAATGACGTAATCCTTGACCTGTATAACGAACCAGATTGCAGTTTCGTTGCGCGGATGCTACACCGCAGG
>DATCPW010000291.1:0-6973 GCA_036569865.1 Candidatus Dormiibacterota bacterium | reverse complement strand
AATGCGATGGTCACCGACAGGATCATCACTGCGGAGCAGGCCGCGGCCGCGAATGCAGAGCCGGTGGTGGCCGCGGGGCCGCCGCCGGCGACGTGTCCGGCCTAGTCGGTCAGTTGATCCAGGCCATCGGTGAGGTGGCGTCCAGTGCGACATTGCTTGTGATCTGGATGGGCTTGATCACCACCGGCGCAGGCGTTGGAACGGGCGACGGACTGGCGACGGGACTCGGACTGCTGGCGGGGGCCCCCGGCGTTGGAGTTCTGGACGGCACCGGGCTCGGCGATGGCGGCGCGTACGCGAGCTTCGGGAGAAACCAGAGCTGGAAACCCTCGCCGAGCCGCGACGGCGCCATGTATGCGATCCCCGTGCCATCGGGAGCCCAGGTTGGCTGCGCCACGAGCTGGTTGGTGATCACGTAGCGGCGAGGCCCCAGCTTCGAGCCGTTGAACGATGCCAGAGTGAGATACGACAGCTGCGACTGTCGCGAGCAGATCATTGCAATCGTGTGGTGGTCAGGCGACAGCGAGGGCTGCGAGCAATCTTCCTGCGGCGTCGTCAGTGGCCTGCCGATTCCCGGCTGGGTTGCCGGAGGCGCGATGCAGAAGGTGCCGCATCGATAGAAGCGCTCGGGCTGGCCCGTCAGCCAGATCTGGCTGACGATCTTGTTGTTGTCGTACAGGTACTTCGTGTACATGAGTGCGCCCGACGGCAGAGGCAGGGGCTGCATGTCACCCCCCGTGTAGTCGATCGACACTGTCCAGAGCTTCGCATCGGACATGGTCCCGTGGACCGGCATCGCCCAGATCGACATCGGCACGTCAAATCCGATTTTCGGCTTGTCCCAGCTCATGAACAGGAGCTTGTTGTTGAAGCTCAGTCGAGGATAAAAGGCCCAGTGCCTTTTGCTCGGGTCGGGGTTGCTGTTCGCTGCGCTGTTGTTTGTGAATCGCTTGAGGACCCGCCCGAAGCGGCTGACGATGTAGACGTCCGAGTACAGCAGGCTGCGCTTTACCGCGAGGAGATTTCCACCTGGGTAGTCGGCCAGCTGGGTCCAGTCCGCTGCCCCTGTCAGCTGATGAAAACGCCCCGCGCTGAGGGCATAGATCGCACCGCCCTGCGTCACGAACAGGGTACCCGGGAGATTGAACGCCCCAGGGCTCGGCGACGCTTTTGTCGGCTCCTTCGGAGCAGCCGCGAGGCTGGATTGGCGCGAGCCAAGGTACATGTAGGAGCCCACGGCCGACACCACCATGAGGATGGCCAGTCCAAACGCAACAAGCACCCTCGAGATCACGGGAAGTACTGCTGCACCAGGGGCAGGATCGCGCCCCAGACAGGTATCACATAGCCCTGCGCGCAACCACATCCATGCGTGTAGGGGGATAGCAGGACGATCTGCTGGATGTTCTTGAGGTCGAGTGTGCCGACTATCGGCAGCAACGTCGCGATGCGCGACAGGCCCATGCTCGTCTTGATCTGGCCTTTCAGCGACGCGGCGAGTCCTGGGACGTCTTCTGCCGAGATGCCCGCCGCTTTCGCGCGAAGAGCCAGCAGCACTTGCTGCTGCCGCTCGGAGCGTCCGAAGTCGCTCTGGAGGTCGTTGTGGCGAGAGCGGACGTACTGCAGCGCCTGGACGCCGGTCATGTGCTGCGGCCCGGCCAGGACGGCGACGCGCTGGTACTCGTAGGGGCTGCCGCTCCCTATATCTTTCGGATAGAAGTCGTCGAGCACCGGGTGGCTCGCGACGACGTCGATCCCGCCGATGGCGTCGATCACATGGACAAGCCCGACCAGGCCGATCCAGATGTAGTCGTCGATATGGATGCCGAAGTTGTTCTCAACGGTGGCGATCGCCGCGCCCGGACCTCCGTACGAATAGGCTCCGTCGATCTTTCCAATCCCGCCGGTCGACAGCGGTACCCACAGGTCGCGCGGGATCGAGAGCATCACGACCTTCTTGGTTGCCGGATTGAAGCGGACGATGATCATCGACTGCGTCAGCACGTGGTCGCCGATGAACTTGGAGTCGTTGTCGGACCCCAGCAGCAGCACCGTGAACGTGCCGGGAGCGCGCGGAGTGGGCTTCGCCGAAGGGCTCGCCAGGACCGGCGAAGGCGTGGGCGAGGGCACGTCGACCACCTGGCTGGTGGCGTCAAACGCCTCCTGGACCGCCGGCAGGAAGTACGCGAAACCGCCCGCCGCGCTCGACAGAGCTACGGCGAGCACGGCCATGGTGAGGATGCGATAAGGCCGGAGGCGCCCTTGGGAAGCTCGAGCGCGGCGGCCCGGTCGGCCGAGCAGCACGGGCGTGAATTCTAGACCGACAGCCGACTCAACTTTGTAAAGGAGTTGTTAACGGTGCGCAGGCCCCGCTTAGTGAAGCGCCAGCTGCGTCGCCTTGACCGCCAACAGGAGCACCGCAACCACGAGGTAGCCGGCCATGACGACCATCGCCACCCGTCTTGGAGCGGACCACGTGGGGCGCTCCAGCAGGACGAGTGCCGGCATCCGCCAGCTCTCACGATCGGCGCGCGATACCTCCGGCTCGGGGGCGGCGCCCCGCTGGCCGTTCCAGAGCCACACGCCTCCAGCCACCAGAGCGACCGCCATCAGGACGCCAAGGACCACCACCAACAGGTTGACGTCAACCGAAGGAAAAACAGTTGAGATGACCAACACCATAGAAAGGACGAGGAGCGCGCTGACGATGACGGCGGCCACCAGGTTCAGCCACGGCCTGTTGACCCACGGGCCGAGCACGGCGCGGTCGTTGCACAGCAGCACGACGAAGACCGTCGAGCTGGGCAAGAGGATGCCCGCGAGCGCCTGGACCGCAGTCGTGATCAAACCAAGGGGCGCACGTGGGATGAGAACGATGGCGGCCGCCACAGCGACAGTCGCGGCGTACGAGCCGTAGAAAAGCTTCGCGTCGGCAATGCCCCGGTGCAAGGAGTGCCGCAGGCCGAACATGTCACCGAACGCGTAGGACGTGGCGAGAGTCACGGCTGATGCGCCGACTATCGATGCGTCGAACAGGACCAGCGCGAAGATCGCGCCGACGGCGGGAGATATATGTACCCGCAGTCCGCGAGCGAGGCCGAGAGCGTCCCTGTAGTGGCCGAAGTCGCTGGTGCCCGTGAAGGCGGAGGCGGCCGACATCATGATCGCGGCAGCACCGACGACGACGACAATCGCGCCGAGCACAGTGTCTGCCTTCTCGTACTCCAGCCAGCGAGGGGTGATGCGCTTGTCGATGACGTTGGATTGCTGAAAGAAGAGCTGCCATGGTGCGACGGTGGTACCGACGATCGCAATGATCAGCAGAGCCGCATTTGACGTGAAGCCTCCCTGGATGCTGGGCTGGACGAATCCCTTGATGACGGCGCCCGGATCCGGATGGCTGAGCACGGCCAGCGGTAGGACGAGCAGGCTGGCGAAAAGGAAGACGAACATCGCGCGCTCCCAGCGCGTGAAGTTGCCCGTGACGGTGATCCCGATGAGCAAGATCGCCGATAGCGGGACGACCACATAAGGGCTGAAGCCGAAATACTCGCCGGCCATGCTGACGCCGATGAACTCGGTGCTGATGATCAGGAAGTTCAAAAGGAACAAGCCGCCGACCGAGAACCACCCCCAGAAGGAGCCAAACCTCTCCTTGATCAGCCTGGCCTGGCCGACACCGGTGACCGCGCCAAGGCGCACGACCATCTCCTGGTTGACGATCAGGACCGGAACCAGCAGAAGGAGCGTCCACAGAAGCGAGTAGCCGAAATCCTGGCCGGCCTGCGCGTAGGTGGAGACGCCACCGGCGTCGTTGTCGCCGACCATGACGATGAGGCCCGGCCCAACGATCGCGGCCAGGGTGAGGAGACGTCGACGCCAGGTTCGTCGCGGGGCCTCGTCGCTGACGCGGATCGTGCCGAACGCGCCGTGGATGTCGCCAGAGTGGCTCTCCTCCACCACCGAGGTAGGGACCGGGTGGGAGTCGCCTCTCACCGGCCCGCGCTCGGCCACCGAGGGGTCAGACCCCGCTGCTCGCTTCGACGCGGTTCCGCCAGTTTTCTGGCACGAGCGCTTCGAGAACGTCGTCGACTGAAATCGCGCCCACCAGGGTCGATGTGGTGTCGGTGACCGCCAGGGCGGTGAGGTTGTAGTCCGCCATCATCATCGACACGTCGGTGAGGTCGGCTCCGGCGGTGACCCGCAGGCCGACAAGGGCACCCTCATCTTCGACCTTGGTGGTGGGATCGCTGCGTAAAAGGTCGACCACGCCGAGGCTGCCCATGAACTTGCCATCGGCGTCGGTCACGAAGACGGTGCTCAAAAGCTGGTGCGGCGCTTTGTCGTCGGTGCGCACGCGCTCGAGCGCATCGGCGGCCGAGGTACCACGCACCACTGAGATGTAGTCAGGGTTCATCATTCCGCCGGCGGTGGTCGGGTGGTATTGCAGCAGCTTGCGCAGCTTGGTCTGCTGCGGGGCCGGCATCATGCTGAGCACAGGCGCGAGTCGGTCATGATCGAACTCGGCCAGAAGATCCGCGGCGTCGTCCGGGGCCATCCGGCCGAGCACCTTCGCCGCCTCCTCGTTCGAGCGAGACTTCAAAAACTCCACCTGGTGCTCGGTGTCGAGCTCCTCGAAAACGTCGGCCGTCAGCTCCACGTCGCCCTCGACGGCCTGGATGATCTCCTCGCCTTCCTCGTGCGATGCGCCCTCCACCAGGTCTGCGATCTGGGCGGGGTGCAGCCTGCGCAGGCGCTGCAGCGGCATCAGAAGCTTGGCCGTCGGGACATGCCCGACGAACGGCTGCACGTCCTTCCAATCGAGGATGGCGTGGCGGCGAAGGTCGGGCCGGGCCCGACGAGGAATGAGGCGCCGGAGCATCGCGCGCGGGCTGCGGTCGACGCCTAGCAGCGCCCACCCTTCAGCCGAGTGGCCCAGCACCAGGTCGTGCGCCTGGACGATTCGGCCGCGGGCGACGTCCATGAGGTGGCGGCCGAGAACGTCGGCGGCGAGGAGAACCTCGCCGGGCCGGCGCTGAAAGGCTCCCGTGTGAAGCGTCGGGCTGCTCAAGCGCACCTCTCCGGGCTCCAGCTTCTCGATGTTCGACAGGCCGACATAGACATCGCTGCCGCCGATTCGGACCTTGATTCCCGTGACCGGCGGATAGGCGCCACCGCCCTCGCCCAGCTTCACGATCAGATCCTCGACGCGGCCGACCTCATCGCCGGCCGGGTTGAGCACTGGGCTCTTCAGGATCTGGGTGAGCATCAGCCTCCGCTTGTCAGCCTGCGGACCTTCGGTCTCTCCATTGCTCATTTGATTGCTCATCGAATCACCGCTTTCGCGGTCCTCCACCTCCAACCCGACTCCTGGCTGAGCCGCGCCCCGACAACTTCGGCAATTATCCCGCCGATCGTTCCATCTTGGCTTCCAGCTGCTCGAGGCGATGCAGCATCCGTGAGAGCGCGTGGTCCTGCGCCGTCAGGTGCTCCTGCATCTGGAGGCATTCATGCAGGATCGCCTCTGCGTCCTGGTAGGTGACCACTGCACGCTTGTCTGAGGCGGCGCCCAGGACCTGCTGGCCGACCATGATCACGAACATCAACAGCAGCTGGACGATGTTGCCGAGGAACAGGAGAAAAGCGAACGGATACGGGTCGATTTTGTGCAAAGGACCCCACGCAAAGCCGGCCAGGACCATCCAGGTCGCCATCGTCGCCGCGGCTATGTAGAAAGCCCACATCGTGCCGACGCGCTTCGTGATCGCTGCACCGAGCCGCCCGTTCACTCCGATGTGCTGGTCGGCGACCTTCGGTGGCGGCTGCAGCTTCCTCTGCTCGGCGTGGGGGTGCGGATGGTGGACGAAGTCGATGTTGGTCATCTCTGAGAGCCTCCTGACTACGAAGTGATGAAGCGTGCCGGTGGCCGAGCCGCGCCGGTAGGATCGGTTCTAAGACATGGGACGCGTGGAGCAGTATCGCGCCGAGCTCAGGCGGCTGACCGATTGGGAGCCGTTCCTCAAGAAGAACTCGGGTCTCCCCGGTTCGCGAGCCAACCTCGAGCTGGTCGAAGCAGTGGGAGAGGAGGCCGACGCCGAGCGGTTGTGGCGCCTGTCCGCGTCCAGCGACGAGTTCCTCGCCCTGTGCGGCACAGCAGGGCTCGGCCACCTCGCGGTGTCGGATCCCGTGCCCGTGATGTCGTGGCTGCATGAGCTGGCCGCCGACTCTCGCTGGCGAGTGCGCGAGGGTGTCGCGATCGCCCTGCAACACCTGGGCCGGCACAGCATGCCGCGCTTGCTGGCCGAGATGGAGAAGTGGGCAACCGAGGGTCCTTACCAGCAGCGGGCCGCCATCGCAGGGCTGTGCGAGCCGAGCCTGCTCGATGAGCCTGAGCATGTCGTCAGGGTTCTCAAGGTCCTGGACCGGATCACCAAGTCGCTCGCCGCGACCAGCGCGCGCAAGGGCGAGGACTTTCGGGTCCTCAGGCAGGCGCTGGCCTACAGCTGGAGCGTCGCCGCGGCAGCACTGCCCGAGTCCGCGCGCCCACTCATGGAGAAGTGGCTGCGATCTCCCGACAAGGACGTGGCGTGGGTCATGCAGGGCAACCTGAGCAAGGCCCGCATCGCGGCGCTGGGGCCGGCCTGGGTCGCAAGGTGGCGCGCCAAAGCTCCGAAAGCGGGCGCTGGGCAACCGCCAACACCATCGGCGGTGCCAACTCCGCTCATGGCGCCGAAAAATGCAGCTCCCGTCAAGAAGGCAGCACCCTCCAGAGCCAGGAACACGACCGCAAAACGCGCCAGGAAGCCGTGAGCGAAGAGACTTGTTACCCGGTGGCGCCCGCCGCCGCGCATGGGGACGGGTGCTCCCCGACTGAGTCAATGTGGGCGCGGCGCTTCGGTTTCGCCAAAACGCACGTCATTGGTGCCCCGCCAGGGATTCGAACCCCGGACCCTCTGCTTAGAAGGCAGATGCT
>DATCPW010000290.1:0-6002 GCA_036569865.1 Candidatus Dormiibacterota bacterium | reverse complement strand
CTTGGACTGGGGCACAATCCTGATTTGGTGCCTGGTCGGGCTCGTAGCGGGTTTTCTAGCCAGTCGTGTTGCACTCGGTCACGGGCTCGGCCTCTTCGGCGACGTGATCGCGGGGATACTTGGCGCGCTTCTCGGCGGCTTCTTGGCCGCCCTCTTGCACATCAAGGTGGAGGTGTTCGGCTACCCGATCATCAGCAAGATGATCGTGGCCTTTGCCGGCGCGGTAATTCTGCTTTTGGTCGTACGCGTTTTCTCGGGGTTTGGGACGAGACGGCGCCGCGCGACGTGAACGTAGCCGCAGCCCCATCGGGATGAGCGACCAGACCTGGGTGACCCAAAAGGGCACGCTCGCTCTGGACGGCCAGTTGGTCTCAATGACCATCGGTCGCAAGATCGAGAACATGGCACTGGCCGATATCAAATCGGTCGAGGCCGGGCGCCTGACCCTGATGCAGTGGCTCGGCTGGTCGGGTTTTTTCATGTGGACCGGCGTCGGCCTGCTGTTAGCCCCGTTAATGCTTATGGTCCCGGCCCTGTTGGTCCCGTTCCTGCTTTTGGTACCAACACCGTGGATGGTTCTCTTAAAGAACAGTGCCGGCAGGTCGATCATCGTCACAGTCGGACCGAGGGCGAAGGCCCTGGAGATTGAGGCCGCAATCCTCGGCGCCCGACCCCGATTTCAAGCGGCGTAGATGCCCGCCTAGCGTGGGAGAGCGACGCCCGGTCGACTGCATCGAGGTCGCTAAGCGGCCCCGGGTTCAAATCCCGGGCCTCCGACCAATTTAATACAGAGTCGGCCGGGCTCCCTCAGGAAGTCCGAGTCCGACCTTCATGACTTCTAGGCTACTGGTGCCCCTCCGCCGACTCCGGTCTTCTCGTCGGTCACGACTTTGCCATCTTTCAGCCGGATCTGCCGCGTCGCCTGCTTCGCGATGTCCAGGTCGTGCGTGACGATCACGATCGTCACCTGGTCCTCCCGGTTGAGACGCTTCAACAGGTCGACGAGCTGCTGAGCGGTCTCGGTGTCGACCGCGCCTGTCGGCTCGTCGAGGAGAATGAGAGAAGGGCTGTTCACCATCGAGCGCGCGATCGCGACACGCTGTGCCTGGCCGCCGGACAGCTCCGTCGACCGGTGCCGCGCCCGGTCGCTCAGGCCAACCCGGTCGATCAGCTCGATCGCCCTGGCCCGGCCGTTCTTTCCTTCCTTCACGTAGCGGAGGGGCAGCATCACGTTCTCCAGGACGTTCAGGCCCGATAGAAGGTTGTATTCCTGGAACACGAACCCGATGCGCTGGGCTCGCATACGTGCCAGCTCGCGGTCGCCGAGCTTGCCCGTGTCGATTTCGTCGATGAACAGGCTGCCCGAGGTCGGCCGGAGGAGGAGGCCCATCAGGTCGAGCATCGTCGTCTTGCCGCTCCCAGAGCGGCCGACCACCGCGACGAACTCGCCCTTGTCGATATCCAGCGTCACGCCATCAAGCGCGCGGATCACCTCGCCGCCACGCCGATAGTGCTTGGCGAGGTCGACCAGACGAACGTTCGCCATCTCTCTTACTCGTTCCTCAAGGCGATGACCGGGTCGAGGCGTGCTGCGCGCCATGCCGGTAGCACGCCGGCGACCGCCCCCAGCGCGGTGGCGAAGCCGATCGCGAGGATGGTGAGGTTGGGCGTGATGAGAAACAGCGTCGACTGGCCGGGCGGCGTCGATGCGTTGACGAGGATCGTGATCAAAGCTCCGAGGCCGTAGCCGATCACGCCGCCGACGACGCCGATCAGCGTCGCCTCGGCTAGGAACTCTCCCATGATGTTGAACGTGGTTGCCCCGACCGCTTTCTTGAGGCCAATCTCTCGCACGCGCTCCGCCACCGCCATGAACATTGTGTTGACGACCGACAGGCCGCCGATGATCAAGGCCAGGAGCGCGGCCGCCGTGGTGATGGCAGTGAAGATCGCGCCGCCCTGCTTGAAGCTGTTGACCAGATCGCTGGGTTTCGATGCCTTGACCCCGCTAACCTGGTTGTTGATCCGGTCTGCGATCTTGTCGAGCTCGCTGATGGGAGTCCCGGCCTTGGCATAAACGTCGATGCCTTCGGCGATCTTCGTAACGTCGATCACGTCACGCACCGCAACGGGCAGGCTGTCCTTGAGCAGCATCTGGCCGTCGGTGATGTTGATGTACGCAAATGTGTCCGGCGCGGTTCGCGTCACGTTGAGGATCCCGACTACCTTGAACGTGTGGTTCACGAAGTCCGGCGTGGCATCGCTAGGTTTGACAGGCAGGTCGATGGTATCTCCGATCTTCTTGTTGAACTCCTTGTCGATCGTTGACCCAAGCACGACCTCACCGCTGGAGTCCGCGTCGATGGCGTGGCCTTGAGCGTAGGTCGTCTTCAGGCTGCTCCATGCCGCTTCGGTGGGATCGCTGGCGATGATCGTGTCAGGGATGCCGAAGCTGACTACATTCACCGCCCCGGGCTTGGCCGCGAAACCATAGGTCGGAAAGGCGGCGGCGACACCCGGCACCTGCCGTATCTCATCGATCTTGGTGAGCGGGAGGAGCGAGGCGGCCTGTCCGACCGGGGGACCGACCTGCACGTTCGACCCGAAGTACAGGACGCCTCCGTCCAGCAGCGCGTTGAAGTTCTCGGCCAGCGCGCCCATGGTGGTGAGCGCCAGAACGCCGATGACAATTCCGGAGATGGTCAGGGTGCTCCGGAGCTTGTGGCGAGAGAAGTTGCGGACGATTTCCATCGGCCGATGAGGATACCCCCTTGTGGTTAGAGAGATCTGAGGGACCAGGCGCGGCCCGGTCCCTCAGATGGACGTACTTCGTTTAGCTCGCTTTGTCGGCGAACTCGTTGGTGTAGGTCTCGCTCAGGTTGGCTGACTTTCCCTTGTAGCTCGCGACGAACTGCTGCTGGATCCTCTGCACGTTCTCCGGGCCGCCCGCCGGCATCCTGCAGTCGGTTCCGAAGATTCCCAGCTGGCTCTGGAGGTCCGCGACGTAAGCCGCCTTGTCGCCCGCGTAGTAATCCGCTGGCATCTTGTCCGCGATCTCAGCCGCCGTGTGCGAGTGAATGAACTGCAATGTCTTTACGTAGGCGTTGACCAACCGCTGCGCGACGTCCTTGTTGCTGTTGACCCAATCGTTCTTGGCAAAGATGCCGATGAACGGGTAGTCGCCGCCAAGGGCCGCGCGTGTGTCGGCCGGCGTGAGGAGGCTGACGAGAATTTTACCCTTGCCGCTGTTGACCAATCGCGAGATGGTCGGGAACGTGGTCATCCCCGCGGCGATCTTGTGCTGCTGGATGGCCGCGATAAAGGTGTCGCCGGCGCCGACGGCCACATAGTGTGACTTGGTCGGGTCGAGCCCGGCGGTGCCGAGGATGGCCTGCGTCAGAACGTGGGTGCCGGAACCGATGTCGGTGACGCCTAGGTTCTTGCCATTCAGGTCCTTGGCCGACGAGATGTTGGTCAGCGACGCATCTACAACCTCCGCCTCACCCGGCGCGATGCCGAACTGGCAGATGGTTTCGATCTTCTTGCCCAGTGTGTTGAGGACCATGGGGTGCACGTACGCACCGGAGCCTGCATCGACGTTGCCGGCGACGACCTCTTCCTCCGATGCCTGGCCCGAGCCTTCGTCGATGAGCGTTACGTCCAGGTTCTCGGCTTTGAAATAGCCCAGCTGCTGGGCCAGCATGTTTGGCAAGTAGATCTGCTTGTTGAGGCCCCCGACCATGATCTTCAGCGAGACCGTGCCTCCTCCGCTCGACGACGGGGTCGTGCCCCCGCACGCCGCCGCGATCGCGAGCACCGCGATCGCCGTGAACAGTCGTTGACTACGCCTACCCATACTCCGTTCCTCCTTCAAATTCTTGTCTCTGTAGCGACCGGCGGCCGCCACTTGATCAAGCGGTTCTCGAGCGCTGTGATCAACGCTTCTGCCACCAGCGCCATGGCAGCCAGCAACGCCATGCCGGCGAACACGCCGGCGGTGTCGAAGTTGTTCTTCGCCGCATAGATCAGCTCGCCAAGGCCCTGGGTCGCGCCGAAGAGCTCGCCGACCACCGCACCGACGAGCGCGAGGCCAAAGCTGGTGTGCAGGCTGGCGACGATCCACGAGAGCGCCGACGGGATGAGGATCTCGGTCGTCAGCTGCCGATCGCCGGCGCCGAGGATGCGAGCGTTGGCGATGAGGTTGCGGTCCACCTCGCGCACGCCCTGAAACGCGTTGAAGAAGACGACGAAGAAGACCAACACGGCGGCGGTCGCGATCTTCGCCCTGATGTCGAGTCCGAGCGCGACCGCGAACAACGCTCCCACGACCACACGCGGGATGGCGTTGGCGGCCTTGATATACAGTCCCAGCACGTCGGAAATCAGCCGGCTGCGTCCAAGCACCACGCCGACGACGACGCCGAGGACCGAGCCAACGACGAAGCCGCCGACCGTCTCTTCCATCGTGACCAGGACCTGGTCCCAGAGGGGACCCAGGTCGGTCCCCTGTGTGATCCAGATCCAGAGCTTCGCGACGATGGCGGACGGTTGAGACCAGAAGAACACGTCGACCCAACCAAGCCGGGTGGTGAGCTCCCAGCTCCCGAAAACCAGAACTGCCACGAGCACGCGGAGCCCCGCCACCGTGAGCTGCCGCTGTCGCGCGGCGCGCTTTCGCATCGCGGCGAGATCCGACAGCGGCCGCTCGGCCGGCTCGGTGGGTGCGCTCATGCGGACGCTAAGCCGCGCCGCTGCGCTTCTGACGTTCATAGCTCACCAAGACCTCGTCCTTGAGGTCCTTCCAGATCTCTTCGTAGATTTCGGCGAAACGTGGTTGGAAGCGAATCTCGGCGACGTTGCGAGGCCGCGGAAGGTCCACCTTGTAGGTGGCCTTGACCGTGCCGGGTCCGGCGGTGATCACGAAGACGCGGTCGCTCAGTGAGATCGCCTCTTCCAGGTCATGCGTCACGAACACGACGGACGCGGAGCTTGCCGCCCACAGCGCGAGCAGCTCATTCTCCATGAGCGATCGCGTCTGCACGTCGAGGGCGCTGAACGGCTCGTCCATGAGCAGGATGCGCGGGCCGTTGATCAGGCTCTGTGCCAGCGCGACGCGCTTCCGCATGCCGCCCGACAGCTGGTAGGGGTAGCGATCCTCGAAGCCGCTCAGGCCCACTCGGGAGATCCAGTCCCGCGCCCGCTCTCGCGCGTCGCGGTTTGAAGCGCCCTGGTACCGCGGTCCGGCGGCGACGTTCTCAAGCACGGTCTTCCACGGAAAGACCGCGTCGGCCTGGAAAACATAGCCGATGCCCTCGGCGATCCCATTGACCGGCTTGCCGAACACCTCGACCTCGCCTTCGCTCGCCGGCTCGAGGCCCGAAATCAAGGCCAGCGTGGTGGACTTTCCGCAGCCGGTGGGCCCGACCACAGCGCAGAACTCACCCGGCTCGACCGCCATGTCGAGATCGCGCAGCGCGGTGTAGATTCCGCCCGAAGGGGTGAGAAAGCGCTTCGTAACGCCACGCAGCTCGATGGCGGGGGCCATAGCTCCCGAGGGTGCATCCCACGAGCGCTCCACACAATCCATGCGGTCGTTGTGGCCGTTTTGGTCGTTTTGGTCGCCGCGCGAGCTACGGCGACGTAATAGGATCACCAGGGAACGATTCCGTGAAAAGACGGCTTCCCCTCGCCTACCAGATCCTGGTGTTCCAGGTTGCCATCATCTTGCTGTCGGCGCTGATGGGAGCCGCGGCTGCCGTCTGGCAGGCGAGCCAGGAGCTCGACCACCAATACGAGGAGCGCTCGCTGGCGATCGCCGAATCGGTCGCATTCAACAGCGCAATCCAGGACGCGCTGCTCAGCGGCGACCCCAACGGCCTGATCCAGAACACCGCGGAGCAGGTCCGGCTTTCGACCGGCGCGACCTACGTGGTCGTCACGGATCGCGCCGGCATCCGGTACTCGCACACGAATCCGGCCCTGATCGGCAAGCCGGTGGACGA
>DATCPW010000289.1:0-3404 GCA_036569865.1 Candidatus Dormiibacterota bacterium | reverse complement strand
GAGCCACATCCCGATCATGGCCCCCTGGGAGTGACCGATGATGTGGGCCGATTCCACGCCCAGCTCGTCCAGGCAGCCTGTAAGTACTTCCTTGAACCAGGCCCTTAGGTCCACGCCGCCGAAGTCAACCGCCCCCGAGCCGCCATGGCCCGGCATGTCGATGGCGATACTGCGCAGCGAAGGAAGACGGGACATGAGCGGTGCCCAATGGGCTGTGCACAGCGAGAATCCGTGCAGGAATAGCACGGGCTCGCCGGCGCCCACTTCGATGGCACGCAAACCCACAGGGGGCTTCGTCAGTCGGAGCTGTCGGGCTCGCGGCTGGAGCGACAAGCTGGCGAAGACCTGCCTCTCGAGCTCGAGGTACGAGACATTCGGCGACATTTGGTCCGGCGGCATCCTAATCCCGTCCGTCGCGTCTACTGGCGGCAGCCGTCTGCACATCGGTCTGTGCCAGCCAGGCTGCGCCCATCGGCTCGAGGCTGGCAAGTCCGATCAGCATCGCCCATAGGCCCTCCCGGGCGAAGGCTCCCAGTCCGCTTTGACCGGTCATTCGGCTGAATACGCGGTGAGTGCGCCCGAATCGGCTGCTGATGGTCGACAATTTTTGTCCTCCACGGATTGCTCTGTCACCGACGTTAGGCGTCGATCGCCCTGCGCGAATCCGAAGGACTACTTAACTTTGGCCAGCTCCCCGCGCGCGACCCAGGCCGCGAGCTGGCTTCGCGTGTGGAAGTCGAGCTTGCCGAGCACCCGGTCCACATGCGACTCGACAGTCCGCACCGACAGAAAGAGTCGATCCGCGATCTCCCGGTTGGTGTGGCCTTCGGCCACCACCTGCGCCACCTCCGCTTCGCGCCTGGTGAGCTTTTCCGAGAAGGCCGCGGAAGGAAGGTGCTCGGTCGCGCGACCTTCCTGGACTGCCAGCTCAGAGGACCGTCGCAGGATCTCGAGAAACTCCTTTCCGGCGGCAACGTCAGGCACGGCGCCAAGTCTTCCAAAGGTGGCCAACGACGCCTCCGCCTCGAGTTCGGCCGAGGTTACCTCGCCAGCGCTGGCGAGGACGCGGGCAAGCTCCAACCTGACCTGTGCGGCGAGCAGCGGGCGATCGCGATGCATCAACAGGGTCAGGGCAGTGTCGAGCTCATCCAGTGCCCTCTCGTATGCGCCTTTGTGCGCGGCGATACGAGCCGCCGCCAGACGCGCCATGGCTCGGATCTCATTGCTGCTGCAGTCTTCCTCCAGCGACAGGAGCCGGCGCGCGGCGCGGTTGGCTGCGGGCAAGTCTTCACGCCTCAACTCGAGGTCGACCAACACGGCGAGTGCCGGAGCCAGCCGCATACAGTCGCCCCCAAGTCCTCGCGTATAAGTGCGCAAGAGACTGGCAGCGCTGTTGTAGTCCGCGCGAACAATCAAGAGACTTGCCAGGACGGGAGCGACGTCGAACTCATCCTCGTAGCCCTTAAGGAGGTCCTCCGCCTCTGGATAGCGGCCCTGTTGGATACAGAGCTCCGCCATCCTGGCCCGGGAAACCGACTTCTGATACATCCCGGTTGATTCGACGGCCATAGCCTTAATCAGCCGCTCTTCTGCGCTCCCCCACAGGCCCCGCATCGAATCGACGACGCCGTAGGCGATCTGGCAATGCGCAGTCGTAGCTCCCCCGATTTGGAGCCTGGGGTCTTGCTCTACTATCCCGCCCCAATATTCGGCACGACCCCGATCGCCGGTGCGCTCACATGCTGACATCAGGGCACAGATCGTGGGTACGAGCAGCTCCGGGTTCTGTATCTCACCCGCCTCGAGGGCGACGATGACTTCATCAAGGAGCGCAAACCCTTCATCAACCCCGCCCTGTGATATCAGCGCCAAGCCTTTGTCGGCAAGGGCGCGTAACTCCAGCTGATGGTCCTTGAACTCGCGGGCGACGCCGAGCGCCAACTCGGCTCGCTCGAGCAACACCCGAGGATCGTGGACGTTGCATCCCACTATCAGGGTGCTGAAGAAAGGGTGGATGGAGGTTCTGAAGCCGTGAGCATGGGCATCGGGGCTACCTCGAGGCCGACAGAGCGCGCGCGGCGGCCAGTGGGAGTCCCACAGAGCGGGTCTTACACCGTTTCCCGGGCCGGATTTCCGGCCCTGGGGCGCTCATCACGCTACCTCCGCCATCAGGTTAGACATCCGGACCAGGTTGAAGGTGGCGGCGGTGAGCTCGGCCCAGAGTTGGTTTCGTCGCACCCCGACGTAGCGCAACTTTCTGCCACCTCCAACGGTCTTGGTCCAACCGAAGATCTCCTCGACCCGCTTGCGCACCCGCTGGCTGACAACGTACCCGTCGTGCCGGGCGGTGCGCTCGTCAATCGCGCTGCGCCGCCATTCCGACATGTTGCGCGCGACGTGCGGCGTGACGTTCAGCTGGCGGCAGCCCTCAACGAAGTCCCTGGTGTCGTAGCCCTTGTCCCCGCCGACCGTGAGTCGGCGTTTGCGGTGCCGGCGCCGCAAACGTTTCAGCATCTTCAACCCCACCTCCCGCTCCGCAAATCCAGACGGCGACGCCACCTCCACGTCGACCACCAGGCCGTTGCGGTTCTCCATCAGCACATGACCCGAGAGGCAGATCCTGGCCTCGCGGCCGAGACCCTTACGGGCCAGGCGAGCGTCGGGGTCAGTGGTCGAGAAGTGAGTTTGGTTGGAGCGCTTCTTGCCCTTGAAGTTGACGTGGGGGTTGCGGCCCTTTGCCTTGCGCCGGCGGTGGGGCTCAGGGATCTCGACTGCCCCCCTGGGCCGCAGGCTCTTGAAGGAAGCCCACGACTCGAGCAAGGTGCCGTCGACAGTGAAGTGGTCACTGGAGATGTACCGCTTCAGCTTGGCCTGCTCCAGCACCGCGGCAAAGAAGAGCTTGCTCACCTCGTGGTCGAGCAGCCGCTCCCGGTTCTTGGAGAAGGTGGTGGCGTCGAACGCCGGGTCTTCAGCGTTCATGTCCAGGAACCACTTGAAGAGCAGGTCGTACTGCAGTCGCTCGCAGAACTGGCGCTCACTGCGCACCGAGTAGAGCGCCATCAGGATGCTCGACTTGAGCAGCCGCTCGGGCGGGATCGAGGGGCGTCCGACCTTGGCGTACATCGCGTCAAAGGTCGGCGAAAGCTCGGCCATCGCCCGGTCGACAATGGGTTTGATGCGGCGAATGGGGTGGTTGGTGGGGACGAGCTGGTCGGGAGTCAAGCTCGACAGCATCGTCACCTGCTGGAGCTGGTCACCACGCATGCAAAGAACCTCCAGTCGGTCGGTTCCCAGCATTGTATTAATCTTCTGCGCTCTTGGGGTGCCCAGCCCCCAGTGCGTTTTTCAGCACCCTGCTAGTGGGCGGCGAACTGCCGGCCCAGAGCCCCATTCTGCTCCGATCG
>DATCPW010000288.1:0-15157 GCA_036569865.1 Candidatus Dormiibacterota bacterium | reverse complement strand
CGCGATGGCAGTGGTGATCACGCGCGCGAGCGGGCTCGTGTCCCTGACCGCGCCCATGAAGGTGCCGGGGTCGATGAGCCGCGCCACGGTGCCGCCTGGAGAGTGGTTCTCGAACAGGCCGGTTCCGCCGGCGAGCACTGGGGCAACCTTGAAGAGGTATTCGGGCAGGTATTGAGGGACCGCGACCAGCCACAGGACGGCGCCCGCGAGAGCCGCCGCGATGACCATCCGCCAACGCCTCCCCCACAGCAACAACAAGCCAAGTGGTGCCTGCAGGAGCTTGATCGCGACCGCAATTCCAAGCGCCGCTCCGCCCCACCACCGATCTCCGCCTACCCACGCCATGATCCACACGCCGCTCAAAGCCAGGAGAACGAGGTTCACCTGCCCTTCATCGAAGTTGCCTACGACCGGCTCGAATGCGATCACGACGAGGATCAGAAGCAGGGCCAGCTGCCAGTCACTGACTCCGATGGCGCGCAACGTGGTCCACAAAAACACGATGACGGCGATGTGCAGGATGCCGATGACAATCGCCAGCTGCAAGTGAGGGTCGGCGCCGACGAGAGGCTGAAGCATCCAGGCGACGGGAAGTGGGGTCACGTACTGTGCGCCTGCCAGGGGCAAAGGAGTGAATGTCCCGGAAGTCTGGGCGCAGCCCTGGATCACGCACAGGTCGTAGGGATCGTGACCCGATGCGATTCGTGCTGCTGCCGCCAGGTAGTTGGCACTGAAGTCCGCAGGCAGCGCGCCCGAGAGCGCGGGCAGGATCACCGTCCGCCAGATGTAGACCGCGGCAATCGGGGGGGTCGCGATGGCGAGCAGCAGCGTGCGAAAGCCGCGATGGTCGAGAGGAGATTTACGACTGGTCAGGGTTGACGCCGCATCGCCGATCACCGACGCGATTATCGGGTGGGACGCGCACCAGACAAATAAACGAGGCGGCGCCTGCAGCGGACACCGCCTCGGCCGGCTCCGTCGGGTGACACGCATCTTGGTTACTGCGCCTTGCGGCCGTTGCCTACTTTTGGAGGCCAACCCTGCGTGAACTGCGGCGGATCCGGCGTCGCTACGATTCAATTTGGCCCCTTATAGCGTCAGTGTCAAGTGGTCCGTTTTTCCAGCACAGATGGGTGTGCGAACCAAGAGGTCTCAGGCGCTTGGGGAGGCGCACAATTGATTCGAGAAATTTCTGCGCGGAGGTGGCTCGCAAACTTGGGCAAGCTCAGCTACGTTCACGGCGCCAGCGCGGTTCCTCTACTGGGCGAGACCATCTTCCAAAACCTGCGCCGCACAGCGGAACGCGTCAGCGAACATGAGGCGCTCGTGGTGGTGCACCAGGGTCATCGCTCCACTTATGCAGAGCTCGTCGACCAATGCGAGACCATCGCGCGCGGCCTCGTCGCGCGCGGGGTACACAAAGGCGATCGCGTTGGCATCTGGTCCCCCAACCGCTTCGAGTGGGTGATCGTCCAGTACGCGACAGCGGCGATCGGAGCGATCCTCGTCAACATCAACCCCGCCTACCGCACCTCTGAGCTCGAGTACGTGCTCAACCAATCAGGCATCAGCTTCCTCATCCTTTCTGCCCGCTTCCGCCAGGCGGATTACGTGGCGATGCTCGCCGAGGTCAAAGGCCGCTGCTCGGAGCTGAGGGAAGCGCTGGTCCTCGAGGACGGTTGGGCAGCACTGCAGCGCGACGCCGAGAAAATCAGCATCGATGAGCTGCACGAGATCGAAGCGTCGTTGCAGTTCGACGACCCGATCAACATCCAGTACACGTCAGGCACGACCGGCTTTCCAAAGGGCGCGACGCTGACCCACCACAGCATCCTCAACAACGGTTACTTCATCGGCGAGACCCTGCGATATTCGGAGAACGATCGCGTTTGCATCCCCGTGCCCTTCTACCACTGCTTCGGCATGGTGCTGGGCAACCTTGCGTGCACCACTCATGGAGCATCCATGGTCATTCCGGGTGAGGCTTTCGACCCGGTAGCGGTGATGGAGACGGTCGAGAAGGAGCGCTGCACGTCGCTCTATGGCGTGCCGACGATGTTCATCGGCGAGCTCGAGCATCCACGCTTCAAGGATTTCGATTTCAGCTCGCTGCGGACCGGGATCATGGCGGGCTCGCCTTGTCCGGTCGAGGTCATGAAGAAGGTGCAGACGGTGATGCACATCCCGGAGATGACCATCGCCTACGGGATGACGGAAACCTCACCCGTTTCGACGCAGTGCGCGACCGATGATCCGCTCGAGCGGCGCGTGTCAACGGTGGGCAAGGTGCACCCTCACGTCGAGATCAAGATCATCGACCCGGCCACTGGAAACATCGTCACGCGCGGCGAGGCCGGCGAGCTGTGCAGCCGGGGATACATCGTGATGCGCGGGTACTGGAACAACGAGGAGGCGACCCGGCAGGCGGTGGACGCTGCTCGGTGGATGCACACCGGCGACCTCGCCACCATGGACGAGGACGGCTACGTCAACATCGTTGGGCGAATCAAAGACATGATCATTCGCGGCGGCGAGAACATCTACCCGCGAGAGGTTGAGGAGTTTCTCTACACCCACCCCGATGTGGCCGACGTGCAGGTCATCGGCGTGCCGTCCGAAAAGTACGGCGAAGAGGTAATGGCCTGGGTCAAGCCGCGCGAGGGCGCGAAAGTGACGGGAGAGGAGCTGGCCGCATGGTGCAGGGGGAAGATCGCCTCATTCAAGATCCCGCGCCACTGGAAGCTCGTCGACTCGTTTCCGATGACGGTCACCGGCAAGGTGCAGAAGTTCAAGATGCGCGAGACGTCGGTGGAAGAGCTGGGCCTGGAAAAAGCAGCAGGCATCCGCACCGCATAAATCGTTGGCGACGGACTAGCTTCGTTTGCTAGCGCGGCAGGGTTGGCCGGGGTCCCCCCGGCCATGACTTTGTTTCCCCCACTGCCAAGCTTGGCGTGGAGAAACCAATTCAATAGATCCAATCCCGGGAAGGAGAGCAGAGCCTGCGGCGAAGCCGCACGCTCGATGAGAGGGAACAGTCTGGTTCCCTCTCATATGAGGCTTTCGTACGGGAACGCTGCGGCGAACGGTTCGTAGAGCAGGAGAACGTGTTCGATCGGCATCACGTCGCGCAGGAATATGGCGCCTGCCGCGACGCCAGCCGACCCGACGATGCCAGACCCATCGTGAGGAGTGTTCTGCTCCGCCTCCTCCTGCGCCTCCCTGAACGAGTTCGTTCGTCCCGTCTGGTTGGCGGTGGCGATCGCCAGCTTCCAGGCCGCTGCATAAAGGCCCGATGGGTCGAGCGCGTCAGTCGGTGGGGCGGGCACGGCTCCAATCGCCCCCACGGCCGGCACGGCTTTCGGCGGCTCTCCCAGCACCTTGGCGACGGCGGCCACCTCAGCCTCCGCCTCCCCGGACAGCGACGGCAGCTTCTGGAGAAAGGCGGCGATCTGGCGGTCGACTGAAGGCGGAGGCTCGTAGCCCGGCCCCGGCAGCACAGTGGCGAAAGGCCGGTAGATCGCAGCGAACTGCAATGGATACAGCTGCTCCCTCACCAGGATCGCGAGGGCGACGACCTGTGCCGACTCCAGCGCCGCGGCGGCCGCAGGCTCAGGCAGCGCCTTGGCAATCGCCTGCTTGATCTGAGTGACCCTGAAGCCACTCGTGAAAGCGTTGACCATGGACTCGTCAGCACCCGAAAGCAGCGGATCCAGCAGCTGCTCCATCGCAGTATTGGTCGGCCGCTGGCGGGAAAGGATTCGCGCCAGCGCGATCCAACGCCACTGCTCAACGGTGAAGGTCTTGCCGGCGGCAGCCAGGAACTGCCCGGCTTCGGTGGCGCTCAGGCTGTACCAGGACGCGCTACCACCTGCTCGGGCAGCAGCTCTTTGACTCGAAGCTTGTCGATCGGATGGTATGCGTCCACGATGCGCATGGTTCCAGAGGCGGAGCGCAGGACCATTGACTGCGTGTAGGCGTAAACGACGTCGTATCGAACGCCTTTGAGCAGCTCACCTGACGTGATTCCTGTGGCGGCGAAGAAGATGTTGTTGCCCGAACACAGGTTGTCGATGGACAGCACCTTATCGGGTTGATGCCCCTCTTTGATCGCGAGGTCGCGCTCATCGTCGTCGCGTAGCAGCAGCTTGGCCTGCATGTCACCACCGATGGCCTTGATCGCGCATGCAGCCAGGACCCCTTCGGTGGCTCCGCCCGAACCCATCATGCAGTGAATCCCGTACCGCATCTCGAGGGCGGCCTCGAGCGCGCCGCCGACATCCCCTGCGGGTATCAGCTTGATGCGCGCCCCGACGTCCCGGATCTCGGCGATGATGCCATCGTTTCTCGGCCGCTCGAGCACCACCACGGTCAGCTCTTGCGGCGGCAGGCCCTCCGCCTTGGCGATCCTGATGAGGTTCCATTCGACTGGCATGTTCAGGTCGATGACACCCTTGGCGCGGCGGCCGACCACGAGCTTTTGCATGTAGTGGATATGGGTCGTGAACATCGTGCCGCGCTCGGCGAGGGCGATGACCGAGATGGCTCCCGGCAGGCCGGCAGCGGTCAGGCTGGTCCCCTCGATCGGATCGACCGCCACATCAAGCTCGGGTTCGAGGCCGTTGCCGATCTCTTCGCCGAAGTAAAGCATCGGCGCCTCGTCCTTCTCACCCTCTCCGATGACGACGGTGCCTTTCATGTCGACCGACGCGAGGGCGCTGCGTATGGCCTCGACAGCGCGTCCGTCGGCGCCCATCTTGTCGCCGCGTCCTTGCAGTGGAGCGGCGGCCAGGGCCCCGGCCTCGGTGACCCTGAGCAGCTCGAGGGCTAGGTTTCGATCCATTTCCTGATCCATCTAGCCACGACCCCCCGTCGACATAGCGCCGGGTAGCGTATCCGAATCCCTAGCTGATGCCGCGCCGCCGGATTGGCAGCCGGCTCGCCTCCACCCAGAGGTCGTTCTTCTTGGCCAGCCGGCGATCGCCGCTGCCGTCCAGGTATACGCACGTCCGCTCGAGCACTGCCGTCACGCGCACGGTGACCCCGTCCAGGATGGCATCGAAAGCGTCGATCAGGACCTCATCCTCATTTAAAGCGACATCGCTCAGGCGCCGGGATCCACGCGGCCGCGGCCTGGAGGAAGCCAGGGGCGCGCTCGGCTGGGCCCGCAGTCTCGCGAGCGCGGGGGATGCCTTGCGAACGCGGGCCGCGCCGGCTGGCTCGGCCGAACGGGGACCTTGGGCATCACGCTTCGCGCGCATACCGCGCGAAGCGCCAGGTTGGTTGGCTCTTGACGGAGTGCCGGACGGGCCTCTAGAAGAACTCACCCCACAACTTCCTTACCCGGCCCACCGGGTTAGGGACGTTCTTGACCGCGACCACCGCCGGCCGCGCGGCCGCGTCGACGACGATCTTGTCCTCACCATCGGGCACACCCTCCGGGTGGACTCTGATCACCCCGTGGTGTACGCCACCTTCCTGCACCACCAGCGCACCGACCTTGGCATCGCCCTCGAGCCGGCCCGTGCTGGTGATCTTGAGACGGCTCGCAGCGACGATATTGCCGCGCACGAACCCGGCGATCGTCAACCTGTCGCTGCGGATGTCGGCCTCGACATGGGCTTCGGAGCCGATCCACAGGTCTCCATCGGACTCGACCTGGCCGCTGAAGTTGCCCAATATCTGGCCGCCGCTCTTTAGCTGGAGCTTGCCTGACAGCGCGTCGTCGCGGCCCAGAATCGTCGACTTCGGCTCGATGCCATAGGGGTCGGGGCCCCCGTTACTCCCGGAAATCGCGACCGTCTCCACCCCAATGTCCGTCATCTGGACCTCCCTTACCCAGCCCCCCGCTGGTACCCATTCGCAGCATAGATGCTACGGAGTCAGGGTGAATCGTAATTTCAGAGGTCGGAATGTGACTGCAGGTACGCCAGAACCGCCTCGCGCGTGGGCTCGATCTCCCCGTCCATGATCAGCTCGCCCAGGCGGTCCTTTATCCGGCCGACCTCGGGCCCCGGCGCCAGGCCGCGGACTCGCATGATGTCCTCGCCGTCGATCGGCGCAGCCATCCGGGTCGGCTGTTCCGACAGGACGCCCGCTAGGCGCGCCGCCAGCTCGTCGAGCTTCTCCGGTTCGGGATAGGCGGACGCCGCGATATCGGCGCGCGCCAGCGCCATCAGCCTTTCGAGCAGAGGGCCGGCGTCGCGGGCGAGCCGCCGAACCGCGCCGTCGCTCCATTCCGAGCGGTAGTACACAGGGCGCAGGTGCAGCCGCACCAGGGTCGTGACGGCGTCGATCTCCCTCTGAGGGAACCGAAGCCGCTCGAGCGCGCCTCTCGCGAGGCCCGCACCAACCTCCTCGTGACCGGTGAAGGCCCCGTCCGGGGTGGCGGTGACCGGCTTCCCGATGTCGTGCAGGAGCGCGGCCAGCCTCACCACGAGGTCAGGCGGCGTGAGTCCGACCGCCAGCAGCGTGTGCCCGAAGACGTCGTGTGTGTGGTACCCGCCCTGCTCGACCCCTTTGCAGGCGGTCACCTCGGGCAGCACGACCTCGAGCAGTCCACCCGAGTCCAGCAGCTCGAGCGCCACCTTCGGCCTCTCGGACTCGAGCATCTTGCACAGCTCATCAGTGATGCGCTCGACCGAAACCACTGGCGGCGCCAGGCGGCCGCTGAGCCGCCGCATGGCCGGCAGCAGGTCCGGCGCCAGCTCGAAGCCGAGCTGAGCGGCGAACCGCACCGCTCGGAGCATCCGGAGAGGGTCGTCGCTGAAGGTCTGTATGGGGTCCGCCGGAGTGCGGAGGATGCGCGCCTCGAGGTCCGCCCGAGCTGTGCCGAGCCGATCCTGGATGTTGCCGTCGAAGTCCATCAACAGCGTGTTGATGGTGAAATCGCGCCGCCGCAGGTCCTCCTCGACGGTGGCTGGGCGCACGTCGGGCTTTCGGGAGTCACTCGCATATGACTCCGACCGGGCTGAGACAAACTCCACGAGGTGGCCGGGTAGCGTCACCTGGGCGGTGCCGTATCGCTCGAAGATGACGGGCGGGCCGGCGCCGGCCAGCTCCGCAAAGCGCTCGGCCAGCTGACGGGCCCCGCCCTCCTCGGCAACCACATCGAGGTCGGGCTGCGCACGGCCGAGTAGGCGGTCGCGGACGTAGCCGCCCACGACCCAGGCCCTTACTCCCTGGTCAACAGCGGCCCGTTTGAGGAGACGCAGCAGCTCCCGATCGTCTATTGATTGATCCGCGCCCACTCGACAGCTCCCACCTGGCCGGCGCGATCACCAAGCCGGGCTCGGCGCAGCACCGGCCTTCGTGCGGGTCTGATGAATGGAGAGGAGCGCAGCGTCTCCAGCAGCAGCGGCTGCACCAGGCCCCATGAACGTGTCACGCCGCCCCCCATGACAAACATCTCCGGATCGATGACGTTCGTGAGGCTGATCAGGGCCTTGCCCATGTAGCGTGCTGCCCGCTCGACCACGATGCCGGCGTGCTTGTCGCCTCTCGCTGCAGCCGCAAACAGCTCGGCCGCCGGGTGACCGGTCTCCCTGGCGAGGTTCGCGCCCCCGCAGAAGACCTCGAGGCAGCCGTGCTGCCCACATTGGTCGAGCGGCCCGTTGGCGTCGATGATCATGTGACCAACCTCGCCGGCTGTTCCGTGGCCGCCGCGATGCAGCTTCCCGTCGATGATCAAACCGCCACCAACCCCCGTCGACCATGTGATGTAGACCATGTTTCGCGTGCCACGGCCCGCTCCGCGGTGATACTCGCCGAGCCCGGCCATGTCGGCGTCGTTAGCGACGTGGGCGGGAGCGCCGGTCGCCTTCTCCAGCATCGCCGCCAGGGGGACGTCACGCCAACCGTGGAGGTTGGGGGGGTTGACGAGCACGCCGCGCTTGATGTCGATGGGACCCGGAGCGCCGATCGCGATGCTGCGCACCTTCTCGCGCCCGCGATGCCGCTCGATCTCCGCCGCCGCCCACTCGACCACCTTCTCCGGGCTGCCGAGCAATGCGGTCTTGGTCTTGAAGCTGGCGATCAGCTGGCCGTCGGAGCGCGCGAGGGCAACCCGCACCTGCGTTCCGCCAAGGTCGATTCCCGCCAGCATCGACCGTAATGTAATTGGTCGCGCTGCGAAATCAGGACGCGATGAGCTGTTGTCCTCTGAGGGCCGCGAGGATTTCGATCGGCGCCCGCGCTCGGTTGAAGGTGTAAAAGTGCAGCCCGGGAACCCCACGCTCGAGGAGGTCCGCGCATTGCGCGATGCAGTGCTGAACTCCCAGCCTGCGGACTGCATCGTCGTCGGGCTGCTCATCGATCGCCCGCTGAAGCGCTTCTGGGACGGTGGCCCCGGACATCGCTGTCATGTGCGCCAGTGATCGGCGGCTCGGCACCGGCATCAAGCCGGGCACGATAGGCACGGTGATGCCTGCGGCGCGCGACCGCTCGACCAGGTCGAAGTAAGAGCGGTTGTCGAAAAAGAGCTGCGTCACCAGGAAGTCCGCGCCTGCGTCGACCTTCAACTTCATGTATCGGAACTCATGCTCGATGTCGGGGCTCTCCGGATGCTTCTCTGTGCTGCAGGCAGCGCCGATGCCGAACCCGTACCCGTTGCGGCGTACAAATGCCACAAGGTCGCTGCCGTGCACTAGCTCCGGGCCTGCCGGCACGAAATGTTCGTCCGAATCCTGCGGGTCGCCTCGGAGCGCCAGCACATTGGCCACTCCCTCCCTCTCCATCCAGTTCAGGATTTGCCGCGTCTTGTCCGATGAGTTCGCACAAGTCAGATGCGCCATGGCCTCGATGTGATACTGCCTCTTGATCCGGGTCACCAGCTCCAGCGTCTTGTCGCCGGTGCGCAACCGGTACGTGACGGAGACCCAATCGGGTGCATGTCCGGCCAGCGCCGCGATGGTCCTCTCCAGGACCTCGACCTCGGCCTCGTCGCGAGGCGCCATGAACTCGAAAGAGATCGTGGGCCGGCCGCGACCCAGCAGCTCGGCTATTCGCATTCAGTAAGTCCTATGCTGGTCGCCGCAGGTACGCGCGCCATGGCCGAAGGTTAGCGAAAAAGGACACGCTGGTCGCCGACCCGCCGCGTAACCTTCGCTGCGTCGAGATGTTCGAGTAGCGCCAACACCGGCCGGCGACTGGCCCCCATACGATCGCGCAGCTCCGCCACCGTCACCGATCCCATCGCGGCGATCAGCTCCTTGACGAGCGCGACCGCATTCGCATATGCGTCCTGAGTGAACGCGATGTCGTCACTCACCCGCACGATGGCACCGCCCTGGGCCAGCGCGCGCACGACTTCCGGCCCAACGCCCGTCTGCTGCATCGCTTCCTGCAGCGATGGCGGTGCGAAGGAATTGCGGCCAAGCAGCTCTAGAAAGCGTCCGGCCGGTCCGTCGGACGAATCGATCGCGGCGTGGTGATCAGGCGTCGCGATCGCACCTTGCCTCTCCTCTAGCCTGCTTTCGGCGACGAGGGTCGCGAGCGCGGCGGGAAACGAGCTCGGATGCAATCGAAGACGGTTCCTGAGCTCCTCCCGAGCCATCCCCGGGCGCAGAGGGTGGGCAGCGTGATAGCCGGCGACCTCCGTGACGGCGCGGTCCGCCAGCGTGTTCCATGCCTCGGTCGCAAACAGCCACTCGCCGATGCGCCGTGCATCGAGTTGATCGACGTCGGCCTCGCGAGTCATCGTGGCTTTCAGCAGCGCGTGGACGCTGACGCCTCGCGAGTATTTGCGCAGCTCCTCCTGCAGCACCTCCCCGGCAGCCCGCCGATCGAGCGACTCGCTGACCGCGTTGTCGTGGCGCGCGTGCTTTCTGGGCGCGACGTCGACAAATCTGCCGCCCGCAATCGTGATCGCCGGGCTGGGCACTCGGAGGACAAAGCGGTCGTTGGCCCCGGCGGCGATGGCGCGCTCCAGATAGAGCTGCACCCAGCCGGCCTGACCAGGCTCAATCGCGTCGCCTGCGAGCACGATGACCCGGCATCCGACCTCAGTGGTGCCGGTATGGAGAAGGACCTCCGCGCCGTGACGCAGCGCTCGCGGCGCTGACGCCAGCACGCGGAGGTGCGCATCGATCCGCCTGGTCGATTGCAGCATCTTTGGCGGGGAAAGCACGTCGCCCCGCGCCACCTCGCTCTTGTCAGCCCCTGTCACGTTGACCGCCACCCTGGTCCCGGGCGACGCGCTCTGAACACTTCGGTTGTGCCTCTGGAGGCCGCGGATCCTTACCAGCCGCCCACGTGGCACGACCTCGAGCTCATCGCCGACCGTGAGGATGCCGTCGGCAAGGGTGCCGGTCACCACCGTGCCAAAACCGCTCATGATGAACACGCGGTCGACGGGCAGTCTCGGCCGCCCGAGGTCGACTCGAGGCTCCGCGCCATCGAGCAATCTGTCGAGAGCATCAACCAGCACGGGCAGGCCCTGGCCTCCCAATGCCGACACCGGAATCACCTCAGCCCGCGCCAGCGCAGTGCTGCTGATCGTTTCGCGCACCTCCGCGGTCACCAGCTCGAGCCACGCTTCGTCAACAAGGTCGGCCTTCGAAAGCACGACGATGCCTCGACGCACCTCCATCAGGTCGACGATTTCGAGGTGCTCGCGAGTCTGCGGCATGACTCCTTCATCGGCCGCGACGACCAGCAACACAGCGTCGAGGCCGTGGGCGCCCGCCAGCATGTTGCGCATGAAGCGCGCGTGGCCGGGAACGTCAACGATGCCGATCTCGCGACCGCTGGGCAGCATCATGTGGGCGAATCCCAGGTCGATAGTCATGCCGCGGCGCTTCTCCTCCGCGAGCCGGTCGGGGTCGATGCCGGTGAGCGCGGTTATGAGAGTCGACTTGCCGTGGTCGATGTGCCCGGCTGTGCCCACGACGAAGCCCCCGTTGCCCGGCGGAGGGCCGGCACTCACCGTCGAATGCTCCGCGCGGCGACCTCCACCGCGTCGATCAGCGTTTCGTCCTCTCCCCTCAGCACCGTTCTGGGATCGAGACAGCAGGCGTCGTTCTCGATGCGCGCGATCACCGGAGGGTCCCCGCGCCGAAGGGCGGTTGCGAGCCGTGACGCGGGACCCTCGAGGGCCAGCAGCATCGTCGGTAGGCCGTGGCCTGGAACCGAGCCACCGCCGACGGCCGACTCACCCGGGATTAGGCGCGATACGACGCCCCGGTCTTCGAGCTTCACCGACCATAGAGCAGCGCGCCTGCGCACCTCCTCGACCGGGACGCGCAGCATCCTCTGGACCGGGATCTCGTCTTCGCGGCCCGAAAGCCGCTCCTTCAGCGTCGCCTCGAGGGCAGCGAGCGTCAGCTTGTCGATTCGAACCGCTCGCGCCAGCGGATGTCGCGCCATCTTGCGCACGCCGGCGGCGCCAGCCTCGGTCGCCGCGAGCACGATGCCCGCCTGTGGCCCGCCCATGAGCTTGTCACCGGAGAAGGTGACGATGTCGCAGTGTTTCAGCGACTCGGCGATGGTCGGCTCGTCGGCGATCGGCTCGACGGCGCCGCTCCCGACATCATCGATCAGGAGCAGCCCACGCGGACGCGCGACCCCGGCCATCTCAGCGAGCCCCGCGGATTCCGTGAATCCGGCGACGCGGAAATTCGACGTGTGGACCCTCAACAGCGCGCCGGTGCGCGGCGTCACGGCTTCCTCGAAGTCCGCCGCCCGCGTGCGGTTCGTCGTCCCCACCTCGACCATTCGCGCGCCTGATATGCGCATCACGTCGGGCATGCGGAACGATCCGCCGATCTCCACAAGCTGGCCTCGGGACACGATGACCTCGCGGCCCTTGCACAGTGCGGTCAGCGCGAGCAGCACCGCGGCCGCATTGTTGTTCACTGCGAGCGCCGCTTCGCATTCGAAGAGGGCGGTGAGCAACCCCGCCACCAGGGCCGAACGCTCGCCGCGACGCCCGGTATCGAGATCCAGCTCGAGGTTGGTGTAGCCGGCTGCGGCCGCGGCGACTGCGCCGACTGCTGCCTTCGAGAGGGGTGCGCGGCCGAGGTTGGTGTGGAGGATCACGCCACTCGCGTTGATGACCCTGCGCAGGGCCGGCGCCATCGCCTTGCGCAGGCTGGCCTCCACCTGGCTGAGACGCTCAGCGTCCGATACCGCAGTCCCATCCCGCTCCGTCGCGATCTGGTCCCTCAGCGCCGCGACCACGCTGGCGCGCCCGAAATCCGCTACAAGGGCCGCATAACCCGGTTGGTTGATCAGGGTCCCGACGGCAGGCAGGGTTTTAGCCCCGCCAGCCCCGGGATTGCGTAGCCGCTGCATTGACCCAATGAGATTAGGCTCGCCGGGGTATAGAACGGCGACATCACCAGCCCAAGCAGGTTCGCGCCCTGAAAGAGCTGGAAGAGAAAGAAGATGACGAAGAGGCCAATCCAGATGTCGCGCCTCCGCGCGTAGACGTTGTAGAAGAAGCGGGGATTGCGGCTGCGAAGCATGGTCTCGACGACCTCCCAGCCGTCGAGGCCTGGGATCGGCAGGAGCTGGAAAGCGAAGATCGAGAGGTTCAGAAAGACGATCGCGTAGAGCGTTTCTCCGAGCAGGCCGCTCGACAGCGTGAATGTCGAGGGCAGGCCCGAGGCGGTCAGGAAACGCCACAGCGCGCCCAATGCGATCGCGACCAGCAGGTTCGCTGCGGGACCGCCGAGCGCATGCACCAACCGCTGGCGCACCGAGCTGATCCGGTTCGGTTGGACGGGGACCTTCCGACCCCAGCCGACGAGAGCGACAAACACTGCGATCACGCCGAGCGGATCCAGGAAACGGCGCGGGTCGAGCGTGAAGTAGCCGAAATACCTCACGGAGCGGTCGCCCTGAAAGTACGCGGCTGCGGCGTGACCTATCTCGTGGACCGGAATGGCGACGAGGAGGGCGGGCACGAGAATCAGCGCCGCCAGAACGAAGGCGACGAAGCCGTTCACTCTATGGGGATCTTGCCCACGCGCCTGGGTGAGCGCCGCCGAGCGGCCGGCCGCGATGAGGATCTCGATCCCGCGCGCGTGGTTGGTGGAGTCGCCACCCGGTTTTCATAGATCAGCATCAGTGCGGTTATCAGCTCACGCTGGGCGTTCAGCAGATGGACCTGTGCGGAGGGCGGCACCATGTCGGACACCACGTGCGTGACGCGAGAGCCGAGCTCGTTGATCAGCTCGATGAGGCGCTCGCCATCCCGTGTCATCGCCGCTCCCCTTTCACTTTGCGGCCGCCGGCTGCCTCGGCCGTCGCAGCTGTCTCAACCCGGCGCGCGAACCGAACGCGCAGCTCGCCGTCCTTAATGGTCGCACCGGCCGTGTCGCGCTTCGCGAGCACTGTCGGCAGCGCGATCTCTCGCCTGTAGTTGCCCATCGTCACGTAGAGCTCTCCGTTGTGGCGGCTGAGATCGACGTTGGAGCGATCGGCAAACGGAACCTTCAAAGTCAGGACATAGTCCGAGCCGTCCTTATCGATCCTCTGCGGGCTCGTCGTCGCAAAGAACTCGGCCGGGTCGCGGCTCCCGTAGGTCGCTTTGGCCATGCGCAGCAGCATCGTCTCTCCAACGACCTCCTGGTCGAAGAGCGGGACGTTCAGTATCGGGATACCGACGAATGACTGCTCGACCTCCGCCTCGTACCGCTTGTGGATCTGCTGCCATTTCTTGAAGAGCTCGTCGTGCACCTCGGCCGGCAGCAAACGGTTGACAACAACCGCGTCGGTCACATAGCCGAAAAGACTCAGGTAGCTGTAGGCACGCTTGGCCTCCTTGACCACCATCTTTTCGAGATTGAGCACGATGCGCACGGTCGTGATGGCCGGATCGGTCAGGACCTTGCGCATGCCGCCCAGGTCCAGTAGCAGGTCTTTCAACGATGCGTAGACCTCATCAGATGGAAGAGGAATTCCCATCATCGGCTGCAGCACGGGGCGTGCCACACGCATCGCACGCCGCTCCCATGGGTAGATCTTGTCGAGCCACCACTTGGCAGCATCCGGAAATGTGAGGAGCTGCAGAGTTTCGCCCGTTGGGGCGCAGTCGACGATGAGGACATCGTGCTCGTTGCGCTGCGCGTAGTGCTTGATCCACATCAGCGATGCGATCTCGTCCATGCCGGGCGGGTTGGCCACTTCTTCGGCGACCACTTCATCAAGACCTTGCGTTGAGAAAACCTCGACGGCGTACTCGTGCAGCTTTGCCCAGTGGCGTTGCATCTCCTGGAGCGATGAGACTTCGTGCGCCCATAGGTTCTTTGAGATCGGCGTGAGGTCCGTGCCCAGCTCGATGTCGAACGAGTCGCCCAGCGAGTGAGCGGGGTCCGTGCTCATGACCACGGTGCGGTAGCCGGCACGGGCGCACTGGACGGCCGTGGCAGCGGCGACCGAGGTCTTACCGACTCCGCCCTTGCCCGTAAAGAGGATCACCCTCACCAGGTGAGTGTATCGATGATCGGAAAGGTGCCCGTCGCAGGAGGCGGGCTCACTACGCGCTCGCCAGCGCTCGAGGCGCTCGGGTTATTTGATAACCAGTGGCACTGCGAAGGAGCCGACTGCGAGGAGAACGACCATCGCCGCGCCGACCACGAGCAGGCGAACGAGGTCTTTAGTGAAGTAGGGGACACGGTCCAGGGGGATCGCGGGGTCGGTTGATTCGATGACACGCTGGCCGCCTCGCTGCTTGACCACCTGGTTGCGCGCGCCCAACGACATCTCGACCGCGCGCACCACCGCCTGGTCGCCGCCGACACGAGCCTGGGAAATGCTGCGCTGCGTGAGGGGGACGCCGGGGGCGCCGGGGGTGCCGGCGGCTCTCACGGGGGGGCGGAACTTGCCACGCGCCTTCTTCTTGGACTTGCGACTCATCAGGAGAGGAGTTTAGGAGGTTGGGGGGTTGTTGACTGCGAGGGACCTGATTGAACGTCCCCTGCGGCCCTTCGGGCACCTCCCCCGCGCACCACGGGCGCGGGGACCCCGCAGGAGGCGGGAAGGAGACTTGAGAACAGGCAGGCGGTGGTGGAGCGTCTGGTGGGTCGTGGGGTGCGATTCTTGGGGGGATCCGCCTGCCTGTCGTTGGGCCGTGGGACTCAACCGAGTGAGACGTTGGCTACGACATATTGTGTCCCGCGCGCAGTTATACCGCTGAATGTGGTGACTGTCAAGCCTT
>DATCPW010000287.1:0-29671 GCA_036569865.1 Candidatus Dormiibacterota bacterium | reverse complement strand
GCTCACCTCGCGCGACCTGCTGGCGATGGGCGTCGTCGAGGAGGTGGTGACGGAGCCCGAAGGCAGCGCCCGCCTGGATTACGAGGCCACGGCCGCGGCGCTCGACGAGGCTCTGTACCGCCATTTGCAGCCGCTCCTGGCGCAGCCCACCGAAGAGTTGCTCCAACATCGCTACGAGCGATTTCGATACATCGACTCGCTGATCCGTGCAGAACCGCACTTCGGCCCGAAAATCTAGTCGAGTGCGAGGGCGGCGAGCAGGCCGGGTTTACCCCGGCCGTCACCCAATCGTTCATCTTCCAAACGCCTCCGTGCGCAGTTGGGAGGGAGGGGGTGATCCTGTGGGGTCCCCGCGCGCAGCGCGGGAGGACCTCCTCCTCCGCGCCTTATGAGGCTGGTAGTCCAGCGTGTGACGTCCGGCTCGGTCACCTGGAGCGAGGCCGGCGAGGCTCGCGCTGCAACCATCGAGCGCGGTTACGTGTTGTTGGTGGGTGCGGCATCCAATGACGACGAGGCGACGATTCGCAAGCTGGCGGACAAGGTGATTGACATGCGCGTCTTCGCCGATGAAGCAGGACGCATGAACCTGAGCCTTGTCGATGTTCACGGCGCAGCGCTCATCGTGTCCCAGTTCACGCTGTTCGCCGATTTCAGCCGTGGCCGCCGCCCCAGCCTCCTGGGCGCCGGGGACCCGAAGCGAGCCGAGGAGCTCTATCTCGCCTTCGTACAGCGATTCCGCGAGCGTGAGGTCGAGATGAAGACCGGCAGCTTCGGTGCGGACATGACCGTCACGATCGAGAACGACGGCCCGGTCACTCTCGTCATGTCTTCCGACGACTGGCCCACTCGTGTCTGAGGGCAGGGGCGGCTGGCTGCCGTATCTGGCAGTGGCAGCCCTGGCTCTGATCTGGGGGGCTTCGTTCATGTTCATCAAGGTTGCGGTCCAGGACATCAGCCCGCCAGTTCTTGTCCTGATCCGATCTATCGCAGGCGTGTTGGCGTTGGCTCTGATCATGGCTGCCATAGGTCGCCGCCTCGTGCCAGCGGATTGGAGGACGCGACTGGTGCCGTTCGCGATCATGGCGATCACCGGAGGCGTTTTTCCGTGGATGGCTATCGCTTGGGGCGAGGAGCGCATCTCGAGCGGTCTCGCGAGCATCTTCAACGCGACCACACCTCTATGGGCGGCGATATTCGTTTATTGGGTCATCCCGGCGGAGCGGCCGCGGCCTGTCACCTACGCAGGTGTTTTGATCGGCCTGGCCGGCGTAGCACTCCTGGTTCTGCCCGACCTGGCCGCCAGAGGCGTGAGAGCCGATGTGATGGGGTTTGGTGCAGTGCTTCTCGCATCGGCGTCTTATGCTGTCTCCGCGCTCTACCAACGGCGCAAGCTGCGTGGGATGAACGTGTATGAGGCGAGTCTCGGCCAACTGGCCCTGACGGTCATCATCATGGCTCCGCTGGCCGCGCCGGCCGCGCCAGGTACGCATTTCCACTTGATCTCAATAGCGGCCGCGCTTGCCCTGGGAATCGCAGGGTCAGGCATCGCCGGCGTCCTCTACTACTACGTTCTCAACTCGCTTGGACCTGTGCGTGGATCGGGCGCGACGCTCCTCGTTCCATTGACTGCGGTGTTTTGGGGCGTCGTCTTGCTCCGCGAGGTCGTGTCGGTCCCGATGCTGGCGGGGATGGTCGTCATCCTTGTGGGGATCGTGCTCACCAACGTGGGTCGACGGGCGGCGAGCCCGGAGCGATCCGAGCCTGAAAAGGTCGCAGCTTGACGGCATTTGTCGAGGCGCACGTTGCCGAAGTGCGGAAGGCGGCCGATCGGATCCACCCTTACGTCCGGCGCACGCAGTGCTTGACGACCGACCTCGACCCTGACCTTCGGCTGAAGCCCGAGTGCTTCCAGGTCACCGGGTCGTTCAAGCCGAGGGGCGCGTTCAACGCGGTGCTCTCTCAGATGGCGCGCGAACCTCGACCGATCGGGCTCATCGCGGTCAGCTCCGGCAACCACGCGCAGGCGGTCGCGCTGGCGGCTCGGACCGCGGGCATTCCCGCGCTCATCCTCATTCCCGAGGATGCCAATCCGGCCAAGGTCGCCGCGACGAGAGCGTTGGGCGCGGAGGTGATCCAGGAGGGCATCACCTTCGCGAACCGGGAGGAGCGTTTGCTCGAGGTGATGGCCGAGCGAGGCTTTTCGCTGGTCCACCCATTCGATGACTGGGACGTGATTCACGGCCAGGGCACGGCAGCGATGGAGCTGATCGAGGACGCACCCGATCTCGATGTCATTGCGACCCCGGTCGGAGGTGGAGGGCTCCTCTCGGGCACCGCGATCGTCGCGAAGGCTCATAACGCTCGAATCAAGGTGATCGGAGTCGAGCCGGCGAATGCTGACGATGCCTACGAGTCGTGGAAGGCCGGCAGCATCAGAAGCCTGGCCAGCGCTCCGTCGACCATGGCAGACGGCGTGCGAACCACCGCGATCGGCCAGCGCAACTTCGAGGTGATGTTCGCCAACGAGCTGGTGGATGAGATCGTCACTGTCACTGAGGACGAGATTGCAACAGCCGTGCGAGTCGCCTGGACCCGGCTTCATATCGCGCTGGAACCAACGGGGGCACTGCCAATCGCGGCTTATCTGGCCGGCAAATTTCCGAAGGGCAAGGCCGGCATGATCCTGAGCGGCGGCAACGCCAATCTCGAAACGGTGGCTAAACTGCTCGGAACCCGATGATCCCAGTCAAAGAGGTGATGACGACAAACGTGATCACCTTTCGAGAAGACACGCCGGTCGAGGAGATCGCGCTGACCCTCACATCCAAGCGAATCACCGGCGGGCCGGTGATCGGCGCCGATGGGCATGTGGTGGGAATCGTCTCGGAGATCGACGTCTTTTCCAAGCGAGGCAAGGTCGCGCGCGACATCATGAGCCAGCACGTAATCACCGTCAGCGAGGACACTGGGATCGACGAGGCGGCGCGCCTGCTCGTCGGCGAAAAGATTCGTCGAGTGCCGGTGATCAAGCGCGGCAAGATGGTAGGGCTGCTCAGCCGCTCCGACGTGCTGGATTTCTTCGCCACCACCCGCTGGACCTGCAACGTCTGCGGTCGCTGGGAGCGCGGGCTGGAGCAACCCGAGCGGTGCCACTCGTGCTCCAGCACCGACATCCGACTGGAGCGCGCAGATCCTGGCCACTGATGCAGTGATCCGCACCGGACTTTCGACGGAAATGCCATGGCCAGCGCTGCGCGGTGGCCGAGGCACCCTGCGGGTTCATCCGGCTAGGCGCCCGATCTCTGCGTTGCCGGCTCCGCTACTCGCTTACAGGTCTGTCGACATGCGCGCTCCGTTGCTCGCCGGCGCCTTGATCTCGGGCGCCGATCCGGCGACTTTCCGCCGAACCTCCGGAGCGGATCACTGACCGCCCGTCTTTCGCTGAAGGCCCAGAGTTTCACGGAGTCGATCATCCGCGAGATGACGCGTCTCAACCTGCAGCTCAACGGACCCGACAAGGCGATCAACTTTGCGCAGGGCTTCCCGGACTTTGCGACCGACCCGCGCATAGTCGAGTCCGCGGCCAGGGCGATGCGCGATGGCTTCAACCAGTACGCGACCACCTGGGGCGCGCCCCAGTTGCGCAACGCGATCGCTCGCAACCAATCGGCGGCCTGGTCCCGCGAGGTCGACCCCGAAAGGGAGGTGACCGTGTCGTGCGGCGCGACCGAGGCGATGATCGCGGCGATGCTGGCGACGGTCGATCCCGGCGACGAGGTTGTCATCTTCGAGCCCTTCTATGAGAACTACGGACCCGATTGCGTAATCAGCGGCGCCGTTCCGCGCTACGTGACATTGCACGCGCCGGACTGGGCATTCGACCCGGATGAGCTGCGTGCCTCGTTCACCAGCAAGACGCGCGCGGTAGTCGTCAACACCCCACACAACCCGACCGGCAAGGTCTTCTCGCGACAAGAGCTGGAGCTCATCGCCGAGCTGTGCGTCGAGCACGACGCGATTGCGATCACCGACGAGATCTACGAACACCTCGTTTATCGCGGCGAGCACATCAGCATCGCCACGCTGCAAGGAATGGCCGATCGAACGATCACCATCAGCGGGGCCAGCAAAACGTTCTCGGTCACCGGATGGCGCGTGGGCTGGCTCATCGCGCCGGCGCCGCTCACGGCCGGGATCCGCAAGGTGCACGACTTCCTGACCGTCGGCGCGGCACACCCTCTTCAGATCGCGGTCGCCGCCGCGCTCGAGCTTCCCGCTGACTTCTACGTGGAGCTGCTCGGCGATTACCGCGAACGTAGGGATGCGATCGTCACGGGCCTTCAGGAGTGCGGGTTCGACGCTTCGGCGCCTGACGGCGCTTATTACGTGATGGCCGGAATCGGTGGATTCGGTTTCGACGATGACACGGCGATGGCACGGCACCTGATCGAGAAAGTCGCGGTGGCGACGGTACCGGGGTCTAGCTTCTTTCACGACCCAAGCCAGGGACGAGGCCACCTTCGTTTCAGCTTTCCGAAACGGATCGAGACGATCGAACGTGGCGTGCAGGCCCTACGCGCCTTGCGCTCTTAACAGCCTGGGTTCACGCTTCGACGCGAGCGGCCTAGGTTGGCCGCATGCGCAACCTGCTAAGTAAACCGCTTCCCTGGATGGTCGTCGCCGAGTGTGCAATCGTCGCCGCGCTGGCGATGGTCGCATGGCACCTGGTCGCAAGCCCGCCGGCGTCTCAGATCTCCGGAGCGCAGGCTGCCTCCCCGACCGCGCACGCGAGCGAGCCTCAGGCTGCTGGCCCCAAGGTCGTCGCCGGCAAGGTCAAGACGCCAGTCGATCCGCTGCTGCCCGGCCTCAACATCGATGCGAGCTTCTGGAGGCTGCGCCTTGCCGAGCTGAACCGCGGCGAGAGCTCATTCGAGCAGCTCGAATGGAGGATCGTGCACTCGGCGATGGATGCGGCTCGCCACTACGTCAAGTCAGTCGTGCTGCCGGCGCTGGCGCGAGCGGAGCGTGCGGGCCGCTAGCCTCCTGCCTCGCGCAACGCTGTACGCATCAGCTCGGACAGAGTCGGGTACGCGTGCATTGCTTTCGCGACCACCTTGACCGGCGTTCGAGCCGCCATCATCGCGACTGCCTCGTGGATCATGTCGCCGGCGTGCTCGGACACAATGTGGCAACCGAGCAGCTCGCCCGTCTTGGCATCGGCGACGCATTTGACGTGGCCGTGCTCGATGCCGTCGATCTGGGCTTTCTCAGCTTCGCTGAGCCGCGCGAAGCCAGTGCGAACCTTGCGCCCGCCCTTCTTGGCCGCCGCTTCCGTGAGGCCGACCGATGCCACCTCCGGGTCGGTGAAGGTCACTCTCGGCACGACGCGCAGATCCATCCGCTCAGTGGCTTTCCTCATCGCGTTGCGGGCTGCGACCTGGCCCATCTCGGATGCAACATGGGTGAACAGCGGGCCGCCGACAACGTCGCCTGCCGCCCACGCCCAGGTCATGGAGGTCCTCAGCTGCTCGTTGACCTTGATGCCCCGGGCTGACCATTCGATTCCGGCCGTGTGAAGGCCGAGCGCCTTGCCGTCCAGAGAACGGCCGGCGGCGACGAGGATCTCGTCGACCTCGATCGAGGCGCCGCTCTCGAAGAAGATCCGCTTGACGCCATCGCTGAGCTCGACGCGCGTCATCTTGATGCGCGTGCGGACCTCGATGCCCTCTGACTCGAATACATGACGAACCGCGGCGGACGTCTCCGGCTCCTCGGCGGAAAGAATGCGAGCTCCGTGCTCGATGAGCGTCACCTGCACGCCGAAGCGGGAAAAAATCTGCGCGAACTCAGCTCCGATGGGGCCGGAGCCGACGACAGCCAGCCGGTTCGGAAGCTCCTTCAGCTCGAGGATGCCTTCGTTGTCGAGATAACCCGCTTCTCGCAATCCGGGCACCGGCGGCACCACAGGTTCGAGGCCGGCAGCTATAACCACCGACCTGGCCTCGATCTCATCGGATCCGCCGATGAGCAGCTTTCGTTCTCCGATCAAAACCGCCTGGCATGGAAAACGCACTTCCACGCCGGCCTTCTTGAATGGCTTCGAGCCGAAGCGGAGCATATGGTCGCGCACCTGGTATGCCCGCCCGATCGCGCGGCGCCATTCGACTTCAGGCGCGCCGACCCTGATCCCGTAGCGGTCTGCGTCACGGATGAGATGGAGGAGCCGCGCGGTCCGGACCAAGGCCTTTGTTGGTACGCAGCCGTAATTGGTGCAGGTGCCCCCGAAGTGAGTGGCCTCCGCGAGCAGAATCTTTGACTTGCCGCCGTCCGCGACTGCGAACGCGGCTTCGGAGCCGGCCGCGCCCCCGCCCACGATCACAAGGTCGTAGGCGGGCTTTCGGCGCACTGTGCCTAAAGTGTCGGGTTTGCCGCTCTAGCCTTTTTCCGGCGTCATCGTGACGTTGCCGTTCAAAGTCGCTCCGTCCTCGACTGTGAGACGGGCGACCTTCACCTCGCCGTTGAGGCGGCCCGAACCGCCAAGCGTCAACCGCTTGCGGGCAGTCACGTTGCCGTTGACCTGACCCCTCACGTTGACGTTGCCTCCCTCGACGGAAGCCTGAACGGTTGCGGTCGGCTCGATTGTGACGTCGCCGCTGACCTTTAGCTCGCCCTCGACATTGCCGTGGATCTTCAGGTCGCCGTGGATGTCCAGGCGCCCGTTGAGGCTGTCGCGAGGGCCGAGCGTGACTACGTTGGTACCGCCGTTTTGCGCAGTCCCGGCCGAGTGGGCCGCGGACTTCTCAGCTTGGGCCATGTGGGCCTCCTCTAGTGGAATTGATCTGCTTCCCCGTCGCCCTACCTCAACTCCGCCTGTGAGCTTGATCTTGCGACGTTTCAAGCGGCTATCAGGAGAACTCTGAATTTGGACGAGCTAGCATCGTAACAGGGTGCAGTTGAACGCAGAGGAAGGGAGAGGGAGGCCGCGCGGTCGGTCCGCGCACGGCTGCTCGGCAACATACACCCGGCAGTGATGGACCCGGATGCCTCTGACGAGATGACTGACCATCTGGTCGATTTCTTCGACCAGATCGCCTCCGTGTATGACAGTTGGGCGGGCGGACAGCATGGTCGGGTAGCGGCCAGGCTGGTCGAGCTTGCTGCCCCAAAGCGAGGCGAGCATGTCCTCGACGTTGCCACCGGCACCGGGCTGGTTGCTCATCTGGCGGCGGCTATGGTCACTCCTGGCAGCGTGATCGGTATCGACCTCTCCGATCGAATGCTCTCCATCGCGCGCGCAAAGCAGGGCAAGAACATCCAGTTCGTGGGCATGGCGGCGGAGCGCCTTGTGTTCCGGCCCGAGACATTCGACCTGGTCACGATGGGAGAGGCCCTCGCCTATCTGTCAGATCCGAGCGACGCTCTCGCAGAGGCCAAACGCGTCCTGCGCTCCGGAGGCAGGCTTGCGGTTTCGTGCCAGCGCCGCAGCCTGAGCACGCGCGCGCAGGACCTTTTCTTCCAGGGGCTCGCGCCTCTGGCGCGGCGTCATTACCTGAGCCTGCCGCGCTACAGCTCCGAGCGCGCTCGTTTCGGCGAGCCCGACGTGCTCCCCCAGTTGCTTGGGGCCGCAGGCTTCGAGGTCACGCGAATCACCGAGATGGTTACGGGCGGTCGCACATCGAACGCGCGCGAATGGACTGAGCTCATGGCCGGCGCCGGCCCGCTGCCCTACACGTTGATCACGTCGCTGGGGCCTCGTTACCGGAGCGAGCTGGAGGCAGAGGTCGAGTCGGCGATGGAAAGCCTCGGCGATCCCGACGACGCCTTCCGATACCACCACTCATACGTCATCGCTGTGGCGCGGAAGGCGTGAGGGCAGGCCGAGATGGCTCGCGCCTGATAGTCGTAAAGATCACAGCTGCGGCCAGGATGCATAGCCCGGTGGCGATGGTGAAGATCTCGCGGTATTCCTGGAGAAAGGCGGCTGCGACAAGGCGGTTCAGATGCTCGAGACGAGCGCGCAAGTCAGGGTCAGTGAGCTGCGGCGTGCCCAGGATCTGACGGAACCGGAAAAGCCCGAACGCGGTCAGCGCCGAGAGCCCGATGAGCATGCCCATCACGCGCGCGAGCACCACGAGGCTGGAGGCCAGGCCGTGATGCTGCTCTCGCGTGAGCTTCAGCACCGTGGCCGCAAGCGGAGCGATCACGACGCCGAAGCCAAGGCCGCAGGCTGCCAGTGCGATATCGGCTGACCTGAAAGGCCCTATGCGCACGGCGAGCTCGGTCGCCTGCCACGTGGACATCTGGAGGAAGGCCGCGGCGGCGAGCAGCGTGCCGGTGACGGTGGTCAAGCGCTCTCCAACGCGGCCCGCCGCGACTCCGCCGAGGATCGCTCCTATCGGGACGCCGACCAGGAATTGGGTCAGCAGCAAACCGGCAGCGAGCTGGTCGAGGTTGAAGACGAGCCTGGCGAGTATCGGCACGTCGACCAGGGCGACCATCAGCGCGGCGCCGATGAGCAGATTGGCGGCGGCGACGCCGGCGAATCGCGGGCTTCTGAGAAGCTGGCGCGGGATCAGCGGCTCGAGCGCGTGCAACTGCCGCCACCCATAGAGCCCAAGGACCAGAAGGCTCAGGATGCCCAGTGGGACAAAGACACCGCTGGTGGCGCGGTGGGCCGGGTCGTCCGGATACAGGGCGACCACCAGCAGGCCGAGCCCGAGGCCAAGCAGGCCGGCGCTCTTCCAGTCGAACCCTTGGGCGACCGCGCTGGCTTTTGGGTCGGGTGGCGCTTTGCCAGCTCCCTTGTCGCGGCTAGCCACCAGCAGGCCGGCGGCACAGATCGCCGCCAGCGGCACGTTCAGCCAGAACACAAAACGCCAGCCGCCTACAGCCGAGGCAGCCGACGCCAGAGTCGCGCCGTAGATCGGTCCGAGGACGCTGCCCGCCTCCTGCAGTCCGGAAACCGCCCCGAGCGCAAGGGTGCGAACCCGATCCTTGTAGAGATCGGCGGCCAGCGCCAGCGTCAACGGCACGAGGCCACCGCCGCCGAGGCCCTGCAGCACGCGGCCGGCCACGAGCCACGGCAAAGATGCGGCGGTTGCAGTGACCACGGAGCCGGCCGCGAAAACAACGACGCACAGCGCGTAAACCGGCGCGCGTCCGCGCACATCGGAGTACGCGCCCAGCAGTGGCATCGCGACGACGTAGCCGCAGAGAAAGCCGGTGATAATCGGCGTCGCCTGCTCGAAGCGCTCGATCGTAAGGCCGACGTCCGTGAGCATCGCGGGCAGCAACGTCACCACGAGGTAGGCGTCGAGCGCTGCGACGAACAGGCCGGCACCGGCCAGGCCGAGCAGGATCCCGCGCGCTCGTTGCGCCTCCGTCACGAGGATCAGGGCGTGGGCGAGGCGATCGCGACAGCGCCATTGAAAGCGCTCAGGTCGATCTCGACGGTGCTGGCGGTTCCACCGTCTCCGAAGGGTCCACTGAGCAGAGCTTTGCGAATCAGGTGGTCGGAACCACCAACCCAGATGGTGGCGGCGACATCCCCTGTCGAGCTCAGTTGGGGCAGCAGCTTCGCTATCTGGGCAGCGGTGTAAGTCGCCCCGACCTTATACGAGTCGACATCCCCCACTTTCTCGGTTCCGATGGAAGTGGGGCTGTGCCCGGCTGGGATCATTGCAGGCAGGCCGGTCTTCCCATCGAACAGCTTCGCGAGGTCGGGAACTTCCGCGGCGGTTTTCCCTGTTACCTCGGTGAACCCTGAAAAAGGCGGGCGCAGGTACACATGGCCGCCCGTGATCACCACCTGCAGGCCGATCAGAACGTCCTGGTATTTGACCTTATAGGTGGTGTCGCTGTCGGCGGGCAAGCGAACCGCCGCGGTGGCTGACGTGAGCACATAGCCCTGGAACGAAATAGTGCCCTTGGTGAACTTGAGCGTTGCGCTGACTGTATTGAGCTTTGCCATGGCCGCGCCTGCCTCTCGAAGGACCTGCGCCGGATCTTCGGCCTGCAGGCCGCCGCACGCCGTGACGGCCACCGAGACCATTGCCAGGGCAGCGAGTACCGCGGCTCTTGGCCTACTTGTCATCTCAGAAGTATTAGCCCCGCGTCGGGTCCGTTTGTGACGCACGGTCGTTTTGAGGGGGGACGTCCCCCTTAATGCGCCAGGCCTGGCGGAGCCAGTTCCCGACGCACCCCCCTCTTGAGGGGGAACGTCACCCCTTCGTGCGCCTGGCCTTGCGGAGCGCCGACGCACCCCCCTTGCCTAAGGGGGAGGGGAGATGCGGTCTCCCCTGGCCCGGAGGATCAGGCGGATGGGACGGTCGTAGAACAGGTAATCCCATGCCCAGTTGACCAGCACGACGATGCGGCTGCGGAAGCTGATCACGTTTACGAGATGGACTCCGAGCCACATCAGCCAGCCGAGGAATCCCGACAACCTGACCCCGCCGAGCTCCGCCACCGCCGAGTTGCGTCCGATGGTGGCCATGATGCCGGGATCCTTATATCGGAAGGGCTGGGCGCCGCCGTTGCGCGCCAGCGCCGCTATCGTCGCCGCCACCTGCCTGCCTTCCTGCATGGCGACCGGGATCAGCATCGGCAGCGGCGCCCCGCCGTCAATGGCGCCGGCCAGGTCGCCGATCACGAAGACGGCCGGGTGGCCCGGCACCTGTAGGGTGGGATCGACCTTCACGCGCGCCTGGCGACCCAGCTCGATTCCGAGAGCTTTGCCCAGGTCCGAAGCGCGAACTCCCGCGGTCCAGATGACCGTGCCCGCTGCGATCTCCTTGCCGCCTACGAGCTTGATCGAGCCTTCGTCGACGGTTTCGACCTTCGCACCCAACAGGACCTCGACGCCTTTTTTCTCGAGCGACTTGAGCGCCGCCTCGCGGAGCGCGGGCACGAAAGTGCCGAGCGGAGCAGCCGCGCCCTCGAGGAGAAGCACGCGCACCTCGCTCAGCTCGAGGTCGCGGTAATCCTTGCGCAGCACGAGGCGGATCAGCTCCGCGATCGAACCGGCGAGCTCGACACCAGTCGGTCCCGCGCCGACGACGGCGAACGTCAGGAGGACTCGTCGTTGAGCGGCGTCCGCCACCCAGCGTGAGGCCTCGAACTGCGAAAGGATCCGGTTGCGCAAGGCGAGCCCTTCTTCGAGGTTCTTGAGGCCGAGGGCGTGCCGAGCCAGCGACGCGTTGCCGAAGTAATCGCTCTGGCTGCCTGTGGCCAGCACGAGATAGTCGTATGGGATCTCGCCCCGGTCAGTCAGCAGCCTGCGCCCGTCGAGGTTGGCGCCGATCACCTCAGCCTGCTTGAAATCGACGTTCGCGAACGGCTGGATCAGCGAGCGAACCGGTCGCGCTATCTCGCCCGGATCGAGCAAGGCCGACGCCACCTGGTAGAGCAGGGGCGTGAACAGGTGGTAGTTGTTGCGGTCGACGATCAGCACATCGACTGGCGCATGACTGAGCGCCCTGGCACAGGTGAGGCCGCCAAATCCCGCGCCGGCGATCACGACCCGTGGACGGGTCACGTCTCCGGTGGCTTGCGGAACCGTCCCCCGGTGCTGTGACGGCGGCTCGCCATCTTGTCCAGCGCGTCAGCTCCACCGGTCGCTTCGACGAGCGATTTGGGCAGCTTCTGCTTCTTCTTGAGCACCGGCTCAAACAGGTCACCATGCTTCGCGACGCGCGCCAGCACCTGCTCCGAATCGAAGACGAGCAAGCTTGGATCGCCCGCCTTGTAGCACTTCTCCACCTCGGCCCACGAAACCGGCGTGGACACCGTCGGTCGGGCGCGAGCCCGGAGCGAATAGACGTTTACCGTCGTCTTGTACTGGTCATTCTGGCTCCAGTCGATCAGGACGCGACCCGTCCTGAGCTCTTTGAGCTGCTTGTGGACCACGAGGTCTGGGTGGCGTTCCTCAAACAGCTGGGCCAGCCCTTTCGACACCACTTTCGTCTCGACGTAGGTGACCTTCGTGTTGAGCGGCACGTACAGCTGCAGCCCTTTCGAGCCGGAGGTCTTGGCGCAGCAATCGAGGCCATGCTCGGCGAAAAGGTCTCGCAGCATGAGGCCGACCCTGCAGCACTCGACGATTGTCGCCGGAGGTCCCGGGTCCAGGTCGAAGACCATCGTCCGCGGCTGGGGCAGGTTCGCGGCGTACGAGAGCGAGGTGTGGAATTCGAGCGTTGCAATTTGAGCGAGCCACACCAGCGTCGGCAGGTCCTGACACAAGCAGTAGTACATGTCGCGGTTGTTCCCGCCGCTCCACACGGTCGCTGTCTGGACCCAGGGTGGCCGGTGTTTCGGGCAGTTCTTCTCATAGAAGAACTCGGCGTCCACGCCGTTGGGATACCGCTTCAAGGTCAGCGGATGGTCGCGCGTGTGCGGGAGGAGCGCCGGCGCGATGCGCGTGTAGTAATCGATGACCTGCGCCTTGGTGAACCCAACCTCGGGATACAGGACCTTTTCGAGGTTGGTGAGCTTGAGGACGCGATCCTCGATCTTGACTTCGACCGCTGTTTCCTTAGCCACCCTCGCGCACCACCTTGGTTGGGGGCTTGTCGTTGCGCAGGCCTTTGAATGTAGGTGCGCGCAGCTGGCCTGAGCGGGTCCATTCCACGAACTCGAACTCTGCCACGAGCTTGGGCTTCACGAAATGCGCTTTTCGCGGAGGCGCATCAACGTCAAATGGGCTCTTCGCCTGCTCCAGCGGTTTCATCAGCGCGGTGAGCTTTTCGAGCATCGCGTCGCTGAAACCGGTGCCCACCTTTCCGGCGTACACAAACTTCCTGTCCTTGTCGTAATAGCCGACCAGCAGCGCTCCAGGATAGCCCCGCCGTTTGCCCTCACCCTCGAGCCAGCCTCCAATCACGAGCTCCTGACGGTAGTGATTCTTTACCTTCAACCAAGGGCCGCTTCGCCGGCCGGGCTCGTATTTGGAGTCAAGCTTCTTGGCCATCACGCCTTCGAGTCCGGCCTTCGCGCTTGCTTCGAGCATCGCCTCGCCCCCGCCTTTTTCCCACGGCGGCGTTTGCCATGAGGCACCGGCCAGCTTCAACTGTCCCAGCAAGCGGCGCCGTTCCGTGTAAGGCTGGTCGAGGAGCGAATGGCCGTCCTGCCAGAGGAGGTCGAACACCATGTAAGTCACCGGGACGAGCTTCATCTTCCGGCGCACCTCAGACTCCGATGTCAAGCCCATGCGTTGCTGGATCTCCTCGAAGCTCGGCCGTCCCTTGTTGTCGAGTGCGACCACCTCGCCATCGAGGATGACCTCACGCGAGCCGAGCGCCCGGCCCATTTCATGAATTTCCGGGTAGCGAGGGGTCACGTCTTCGCCGCTGCGGCTCATCAGTCGCACGCGGCCGCCCTCTACGTAAGCGAGCACCCGGATGCCGTCCCACTTGAACTCGAAGCCCCACGGAGCTTCCGGCTTGGGGATCGCAGTGGCGAGCTTGGCCATCATCGGCTCGATGCGCTCAGGCATCGGCTTGCGCCGTGGATCCTGCGGGGGATCCATGCGATGGATCATCCAGTTCTTGCCATTGGTTCGAAACAGCACGTAGCGGCCCTGCACCCGCTTGCCGTGCAGGACGACCATCACCTCGCGGTCGGACCATTTCTCGGTCTTATAAGTTCCCTCGTCCCAGATCGAGACATGGCCCCCGCCATACTCCCCCGCCGGAATCTCGCCGGCGAAGTTGATGTAGCTGACCGGGTGATCTTCGACATGGACTGCAAGGTGGTTCTTCTTCGGGTCGGCCGGGACGCCTTTCGGCACAGCCCAGGAGACAAGCACTCCATCGCGTTCGAGCCGAAAGTCCCAGTGCAGACTGCGAGCGTGGTGCTCCTGCACTACGAACCGCGGCGCCTTGGTCTCTTTGCGTGGGACCTCGGCGCCGGGTTCAGGGGTCTGCTTGAAATCGCGCTTGGCCTCGTACTCGGCGAGCTTCTTCGCCACAGTCTCAAGGTTAGGCCACCGCGGCGAGTTGTTCAGGCCGTCTGGAGCTTCACCAGTCGCACCTCGAGACCGATGCCTGCCGTTCCTATGACGCAGGTCTGAAACGGACTCCTGGCGACGAGGCCCCCAAACTGAGCCGGCGAGTAGGCTCGCCGCCGGAGCATCTCGAGCGTTCCCTTCGTCATGAAGGTGCTCACCCGGCCGAGCTCCATCTTCCTCACCTCTGCCTCGATGTCGGCATGCGAGGCATCGCTGCTCATGTCCTCGATCACGGTCGTCCCGCCGCTGCGAAGGACCCTGTGCATCTCAGCCAGTGCGTTTCCTGGCTGGGTGAAGTTCTTGAAGGCGGCCTGGCAGACCACCAGGTCAAAGGTGCCAGCCTCGAACGGCATCCTGGCCACGTCACCTTGATGAAAGTCGGCGCTCACCGCCGCCTGCGTGGCCTTTTCGGTCGCGATCTCCACGAATGTCCGGCTGATGTCCAGGCCGGTCACCCGAAACCGACGGAGTCGCGCCATCTCGATTGCCAGGTAGCCAGGACCAGGCGCCACCTCCAGGATGTGGGCGCCATCCGACAATCCGGCGGTGAGCCTCGCGGCCTGCTTGCGGTACTCCTCGACTTGTTTACCCGAGCTGCGGATGCCGGCGTACCACCGGGCCACCATGCCCTCCATCTCGGGACCCTTGAATCTCCATCGTCGCTCCGTCATCTCCAACACGCCGGCCTCCTTGGTTGGCCCCTAACGACGTTAGAGGCGAGGCGCCGCAGCGTACGCCTAACGGTGTTAGGATTGCAAGCATGAGGCGAGTCGCTGTCGCAGGCATCTGAGGAGAGGGCGCCTGGCCTGAGCCGCGCCGGCCTGGTCTCGGCGGGGCTCGGCCTCGTCCAGGAGCTCGGGCTCGACGCTTTGACGATGCGGGCTTTGGCGGACCGGCTGCACGTGAAGGCGGCGTCGCTCTACTGGCACGTTCGAGATCGCCAGGAGCTGCTCGAGCTCTTCGCCGACTCGATCCTGGCCGGCGTACGAGGCCCTCGCCCCGGCGAGTGGCGCACCGTCGTGCTTGGCACAGCGTCTGCTCTGGCGGCCGCGGTCGCGTCTCAGCGCGACGCCGCCCGCATCCTGCTGGAGGTTCCCGCAGCTCTTCAGCGCAGCGCCCCCTACCTGAGAGTCAAGTGGAGCTTGCGGGACGCAGGGCTGCAGCCGGCGGAGGCCGCGGACGTGGCCTTCATGATGATGGTCCATGTGATCGGAGACCGAGCCACCGGCAAAGCGCCGATGCCGGAGTCAGGCGCGGTTGCCTCGATCGCTGTCGATTCCGGTTCTCGCGGTGTCGTCCTCAAGCACGGCACAGAGATGGAGACCTTGATACGGGCCCTGCACGACCCCGCCTCTGCCGCGCCGGCCATCGTGCGTGGCGAAACGGTGAAGGTGCGGCGTCTGCGAGGCGTCGGCCTTGGCGAGATCGAGCTCAACCCGCGCCATCCGTGGCGTTTCCAGATCCAGGGCCCGACCTGGAACACGGTCCTCGACGTAGGCGGTCTTGATGTTCGAGAGATCAAGCTCGACAGCGGCGCGGCGAAGGTCGAATGCTTTCTGCCTCGGCCGCGCGGTGTCGTGCCCATCATCGTTTCGGGTGGCGTGGTCGGCGTCACCTTGCACAGACCACCCGGCGTGGCTGTGATCGCAGACATCAGCCCCGGCTCGGTCCGGCTGAAGCTCGACGAGTTTGCGGTCAACGCCACCACCACCGAGCTTCGTTGGGAGAGCGCGGGGGCATCGAGCTCGGGCGATCGCTATGAGCTGCGTATCAATGGCGGTGCAGTGCAGGTGACTCTCGATGACAAGGCGACGGAAAAGCCATTGCCGGCCGCGGTGGCGCAACCCGAATCGGCCGGGAAGCACACATCGGCGCTCGAGATTCTTCTGGACGGGGTTGAGAAACGCGTCAGCTCGCGTAGTTGAGCCGAGTCTCAGTTCAAGGCGCTCGTCAGATGCAGCCGTTCGACGGATATCCGGGTTGGTTCGAAACTTTCACCAGACCGCGGGCCTCGGTGTAGAGGTAGATGCCGTCGATGCTGCCGAACCAGATGCCGTGCCTGTCGGCGATCGCATTGGAGAGCGCTGGACGCTTGTCCCCGAATACAAAGATCGATCGAATGATCCCTGGGGCCGGTGTAAGCACGTATTCGGCGCTATTGAGGTAGCCGACAAGGATGATGGGGTGGCCGGCCACGTCCTGGCCGACAAAGTGCACGGAGGTGCCAGGCCGGTAGAACCACGGAGCTCGTGTGCCATCGACCAGGTTCACCTTGTCGAGCTGGTTGGGGGCGGAGGCGGTGACGGGGTTGGGGTCGCTGGGGTTGGTCCAGCCGGCCCAGAAGTTGGTTCTGTCTGCGCGACCCTGGACATTCAATAGATCGGCAATCCGCGTCACCTCCCCCGTGGTGGGGTCCATCAGCCAGAGGCCGACGTACGTCCCAGTGTCCGTGATCAGGTAGATGCCTTCGGCCGAGTAATCGAGGACGGCGTATGGGTTGGACCAGTCGCCACCATCGAAGGCCACGTCAACGCCGGTTTTGACTGCGACCACGTGGACCGTGGCGCGCGCCAGCGGGTCCGGTTGAGCGAGAACGGGCCGGTCTGTATATGCGTAGTGGGCGCCGTCCGGCGACACCGCGTCTCGACTGACCGGAAGCCAGCGCTTATAAGCGCGATCGAAATACAGAGTTACGTAGTAGCCATGGAGCTCTCGGCCAGGGCGAACGAGTGAATCCAGCTTTGGTGACTTCAGGTCGCTGGTGACACGTCCCGACGGAAAGTCGATGAACTCGCCTTGGGGTCCTTGCCCGGCGCCGAGAGAGATCGGGAGCCGGCATGAGAATCCAACTTTTCTGGTGGGTATGGGTTGGGGCTGAAGATCGGACCAGGGCTGGGCGAGCTGACGGCCGCCGCGGGAGTCGACGGCACCGGCGAAGCCGCGCGCGCCTGTGATCCCATGGGGTTGCCGCAGGCACACACGAGCGCGATCAGCGCCAGGCCTGCCCACTTCATGCCCGTTGAACGGGCCCTGTCCCTGCATCGTTACTGCACGCCTTAACCGGCTGGGTTCACCTTCGTGCCCGAGATCCGTAGCTTCCGTCAAAAAGATCTGGAGGCGCAAATGGTTTTTCTTTCCGGCGACCCCGACCTTAGTGCGATCACCAATCTGATCAACAACTGGATCCATATCGGCCAGGCGCTGGTTGGCTCGATCGGCGCGCTGGCTTTCATCTTTGCGTTCCTCTGGAAGATCACCTCGGTGGAGGCCAAGTCGGCGCTGGAGGCAAAGCAGTGGATCCAGCGCATCGTCGTCGGCACCATCGGCGTCGAGGTGGCGGGCGCCCTGGTGAGCATCCTAACCAGCTCAGTGCCGCCCTCAAGCCACTAACGCCGTGGACTGGATCCAGTCGGTCCTCCAGGCGCTCACACGTATCGAAGGCCTGCTCTGGCCGTTAGCCCACCCCGAAAAGGTTGTCGCATCGCTCCTCGAAGACAGCCTCGGCCTGCTACTCAAGGTCTGGTTCGGTTTCATCCTTCGCACCACCGACTTCGAAACCGGAAAGGACTTCATCTCCAATGTGACGATTCATCGCTTCGAACCCGCGGTCCAGGTGGTGGCGGACTCGGCCCTGGTCCTTGTCGTGGTCATCGCCTGCTACAAGCTCATGTGGGGACACGGTGTGCGCAGCCAGTACACGGTGCGGCTCCTGCTTCCCCGGCTGTTGATGGGGACGATTCTCATCAACTTCGCGCTGCCCCTTTTCCAGGTCGCCGTGCAGGCCAGCAACGCCGCGTGTGATGCCATCCAGAGCTTCGGCACCATCCCGGACTGGAACACCTGGTGGGACAACTATCGCCTCGACCAGACGCACGGCGTGTGGCAGTTCATCACCACCGGTGCGTTGGTGGCCGGCTACGACGTGCTCGCCATCGCCTACCTCATCCGTTACGCAATCCTCATCGCCCTGGCGATCACGGCGCCGATCGCGGGCCTGCTGTTCACGTTGCCGGACACCCATTACCTCGCCAAGCACTGGGCTTCTCTGTTCGTGACGAATCTGTTGATGCAGCCCGCCCAGCTGTTCGTGCTGGCTATCGGATTCGCGCTGGAGAATGGCGGCCACACGCCCGTGCACCATCTGTTCGCCCTGGCCTCTTTGCTGATCGTGTTCAAGGTGCCCGGCGGGCTCGGCGGGGCCGAGAAGGCTGCACACAAGCTCGAATCCGCGTTCACCACTGGGTTGCACGGGCTGCAGCACATCGTCGCTCGGGCCGCCTGATGGGCTGGTTGCGGGTGGGCGGGATCTGCCTCGCCGCGGCGCTGCTCTGGATGGTCGGAGCCTCGAGGGTCTCGAGCCAAGAAAAGCTGACCATGGCCGCCATCGTTCCCGGTGCCGTCATGACACAGCCTTTCGGATGCTCCACGCTGGTCCTCGAGCCTTTCGATCCCTACTGCCCGAGTCACCACATCCATACAGGGGTTGATCTGGCGGCGCGCGCCGGCACTCCTGTCCACGCCGCCTCAGCGGGAACGGCCAGCGTCGGATTCGACGCGCAAGGCGCTGGTCTATACGTGGTCGTGACTTCGGACAACCAGGTTCGCGTGCTCTACTGCCACCTCGCCGTCGCGTTGGTGGTGGGCACGCAGCCGGTCACGGCCGGCCAGGTGATCGGCCGGATTGGATCGACCGGCCTGGCGACAGGTCCGCACCTACATTTCGAGGTCCAGGTCGACGGTCGCGCCGTCGATCCGGTTGTGTGGCTCGCCTCTTAACAGGCTGGCTAGGAGCCGTGAACGGGCGCACCTACGCTGCAGTCAATCAAACGGAGGTGATCGGGATGTACAACAAGGTGATATTGATCGGCCACTTGGCGGCGGACCCGGAGGTCAAGGCGACGCCGAAAGGTGTGTATGTGGCGAACCTGAGGCTGGCCACCAACACCTACGCGGGAAAGGACGAGGAGGGCAACGGTAAAGAGGAGACGGAGTTCCACAACCTCGTGGTCTTCGGCAAGACGGCAGAGGTCCTTGGCGAGTTCCTGCGAAAAGGCCGCCTCCTTTCCGCCGACGGCCGCCTGAGGACGCGCACGTGGACAGACACCGCAGGCCTGAAGCACTACAAGACCGAGGTTGTCGTGCACGCCCTGACGCTGCTCGGCCCAAAGCCGCAGGAGGTTGCCGCCTAGCCCGGGGGTCGTCGATGTTGCGTTCGGCGGGCCAGGAGGTAATGATGTAATCGATGACTGAGGATTTGAGCGCCTGGTTCGCCGGCCGCCTGCCGAAAACGTGGTTCGTGGGACCCCCCGACGTGACCTCGGACGGCGATGAGGTGCTCGTGCTGGGCACCCTCCCGGACGTAGAGCTGGCGAAGGGCACCTCGGCCGACGGGCGCGCGGCAGCCCGTTCCGCGCGCATCGACCGGTTTCGAGAGGAGACCCGCGAGGAGCGGGTCAAGATCGCGCGCGAGGCCGAACGCCACTTCAAGCGGAAGGTCGCATGGGGAGCACGATGCGGCGACAAGACCAGGATCTTCACCACCCTCAGCGTGCCCGTGATGACGCGCCTGCGCATGTCGGAGCGCTCGATTCTCGACACCCTGGTCGCGGGCGGGGTTGCGCGCAGCCGGAGCGACGCGCTGGCGTGGTGCGTGAGGCTGGTCGGCATGCACCAGGCTGACTGGATCAAGGGCCTTCGCGATGCCCTGGTCAAAGTCGACGAGGTCCGGAGCAAGGGCCCGCTGAACTAGGCCCTCGGAAGGGGAGAGGCGCAGGTTCCGAACTGGAGCCTCGTCAAGACCGTTGATACCCTGTGGGCACTTTGACAGTCGAGGACGATCGCCGGCACGTCGTGATCATGGGCGCCGGCCCGGCAGGCTTGACCGCCGCCTACGAGCTCATGAAACACGAGGTCCCGATCACCGTCGTCGAGAAGGACGCCGGCTACGTGGGTGGACTTGCCCGCACCGTCGAGCACAAGGGCTACCGCTTCGACATCGGCGGGCACCGTTTCTTTTCCAAGAACCAGGAGGTCGAGGACCTTTGGACCGAGATTCTCGGTTCGGAGATGCTTACCCGAGACCGCCTGTCGAGGATCTATTACCGCGGGCGGTTCTTCGCCTACCCGCTCAAGGCCGCGAACGCGCTCTGGAACCTCGGCCTGGTGGAGACGATCAGGTGCACGGCCAGCTATGCGCGCGCACGATTGTTTCCAATCGCCAAGCCTCGCAGCTTTGAGGACTGGGTTCGCAATCAGTTTGGTTGGCGGCTGTACAGCATCTTCTTCAAGACATATACCGAGAAGGTATGGGGCATCCCAACCACCGAGCTTTCAGCCGATTGGGCAGCCCAGCGAATCAAGAGCCTTGACCTGTGGCTGGTCCTGACCAGCGCATTGCTGCCGCACAAGAAGCCGACCCATCGCGACGACATCGTCACCACGTTGATCGACAGCTTCCGATACCCGCGCCTCGGGCCGGGACAGATGTGGGAGCGTGTCGCCGAGATCTGCAAGGAGAAAGGCCAGCCGGTCATGTTCGGACAGGCCATCGAGAGGATCAAGCACGATCATGGACGCGTTCGCTCGGTGACCACCCGTGCGACGTCGGGAGAAATAACCGAGCACGCCGGCACCGACTTTGTGTCGAGCATTCCGATGCGCCAGCTGATCGCGCATCTCGACCCGGCGCCCCCGGAAGCAGTGCAAAAAGCCGCGAACAGCCTGTCATACCGAGACTTCATCAGCGTCGCGCTGATGATCGATAGAGCTGACGTTTTCCCCGACAACTGGATCTACATCCACGACCCAAGCGTGCGCGTGGGTCGCGTTCAGAACTTCAAGAACTGGAGCCCAGCCATGGTGCCCGACCAGGCCAAGACGTGTCTGGGTCTCGAGTATTTCTGTTTCGAGGGTGACGGCATGTGGACCTCAGACGATGCAACGCTCATCCAGCTCGCCACGAATGAGCTGGCTCAGCTTGGGATCTGCACGCCGGACCAGGTGTTCGATGGAGTCGTGGTCCGCCAGCCCAAGGCCTATCCGGTTTATGACGATGCGTATCAGGCGCATGTGGACGTCGTGCGCGACTACCTGCGCACTCAGCTCAGCAACCTTCACCTCATCGGCCGCAATGGCATGCACAAGTACAACAACCAGGACCACTCGATGATGACGGCGCTGTTGGTCGCGAAGAACATTGCGACCGGCTCGAGCTACGACCCGTGGAAGGTCAACGCCGAGGCCGTGTATCACGAGGACGTGCACGTCGGCGAGAAAGACCTGTCGGGCAGGCAGGTGCCCGCGCGAATCGGCGGACCTGCGCGCTAAACCGTCTTCGGTCGCGTGAAGTTGGCAGCGATCACGCTCGCGACAGCGAGAACTACGAACAAGATCGCGTGCTTGTAGTGCGGGCCGCTGGTGGTCGAGGCGAAGAGCTGCAGGTCACCCAGGGCATAAAGGACCGCGACCACCAGGAAGATGACAGCGAGAATCCCGAAGCCAACTGCGATTGGGGTTGATTTCATAGGTTCAAGGCTAACAGGCCAAGGCTGACCAACCCAGCTCCCACGCAGTACCAACCGTAGGGATCAAGCCGTCCCGACCGAAAGTAGCGGAGCAGGAAACGGGCGCTCATGTAGGCCGCGATGCCCGACAGGATCGCGGCGGCGATGTACTCGCCAACCGGCACGCCGCTCGCGAAAAGCTGCGGGACCTCGAGCACGCCGGCCGCGAGGATCACTGGCGTTGCCAGTAGAAACGAGAAGCGGGCTGCTTCCTGATGCCGCAGGCCCGCAACCAGGCCGCCGCCGATCGTGACTCCCGAACGTGAGATGCCTGGCAGAAATGCCAGCGCCTGGCATGCGCCGACCAGGGCAGCGGCTCGAAAGCTGATTCGCTCCGCCTCCGCGAAACTCTGCTCCTGCTCGATGCGAGGTTTCGAGTCGAGGGCCGCACGACGCTCCGCCCGCCGCCGCAGCTGCTCGAAGGTGAGCATCAGGGCGCCGTTGACAACCAGGAACCCGGCCGCGACGTAGGGGCTGGCGAACAGCGACTTGATTCGCGTTTCGAAGAACACACCCAGGATCGCGGCCGGAATCGTGCCGACCATCAGCAGCATTGCGAGGCGCTCGGACGGAGTCTCGATACGCCCGCGTACTGCGGCTGTGAAGAAGCTCTTGATGATGTCCACCCACTCTCTCCTGTAGATGATCAGGAGCGCGCCCGCGGTACCCAGGTGCAGCAGCACCAGAAAGGGGACGAAGGACGGGTCGGACTGTTTGAAGCTCCAGTGCAGCAGGCTCGGTATCAACACTGCATGCCCGAGCGATGAGACAGGGAAGAGCTCGGTCGCTCCCTGCAGCAACCCCATGAACAGCGCTTGCGCTAGGGACATCGAGTGACCGGATGCAGGGGCGGCAGCTAGCGGGTGCTCAGCTTTGCGACGGCCTCGCCAACAAGGCGGCGCGCTTCGTCGAATTCGCGGCGGATGGCCGCGTCCTCGGCACGGTCCAGGGTCGCGACCACATCCTCCCAGCGCTCAGGATCGCGCTCGTGCAGCCCGGCCTTCACCTGGCCGATCGTCTGCGTGGCGAACAAGAGACCGCCACCGGGGTTGTCGAGGATCGAGCTTGCGATCTCGAGCTGGCCTCGCGCCCACAAGACGATCTCGTTTCCCGGGTGGGTGTTGAGATCCTTCGGACGCAGCACCTCCATCGCTTGACTATTCTCGTCCAAGCGCGCTGAGCGCTTCGCCTGTCAGGCGGTACACGGTCCATTCCGAGTTGGGCTTGGCGCCGAGGCGCTCGTAAAAGCGGATGGCCTCCTGGTTCCAATTCAAGACTGACCACTCGAGCCGTCTGCAGCCGCGCTCCACGGCCAGGTGGGCGAGATGCGCGAGCAGTGATCGGCCAACGCCTCGGCCGCGGTGGTCCTCCAGCACGAAGAGGTCTTCGAGATAAAGGCCCGGGCGTGCGAGAAACGTCGAGAAGGTGTGGAAGAAAAGAGCGAACCCGATCGGCAGGGCCCCATCCTCAGCGATCACCGCCTCCGCGTATGGACGCGGTCCGAAGAGCCCAGTCCGCAAGAGCTCGTCTGTCAAAACGACCTGGTCCACGAGCTTCTCGAATATCGCAAGCTCGCGAATCAGGTGGGCGATCACTGGCACGTCGGCGGGTTCGGCAGCTCGAATTCGTAAGGTCAATTGGAACCCCGCTTGCGCGCAACTCCAGCTCGTTGCCGCCGGAGCGCTCGCGGCCGGTCTCGGACGCGGAAAACCAGTCGCATGGCACCCTGGGTCTCCGAGAAGCTTGCGATCTTGTTGTCGACGAGTCCGGCTGCAAGCCCTGCGGCGATCACGTCAGTTTCGCGAAGCGCGGCGCGCCCTCCCTTTTCTCTGATCACCCAGATGGCGCCGTTGGGCTCGATCCAGCTCTTCAACTCCTCGATTCGCCTCAAGTCCTGCGGCGCGTCGGCGCCGAAGAACACCAGGTCGCATGGCGTCGAGGGCTTGCCCTCGACGATGTCTTGGGTGCGCGTGCGAAGAAGCTTGACGAACGCGTCGTCATCGACGTTGGCGATTGCCACCTTGGCGCCGGGCTTCACACCGAGCTTGTCGAGAAGAGGCCGGGTGCTCCCGGCATCCGGGCTCATTCGCCTTCCTTCTTATTTACCTGCTGGTCAGGGCCGCCGCGCACTGCGCCGAACGCAATGACTCCAACGAGCCAGCCGGCATAGGCGCCGGCGATCGCAAGGATGATCACCGGAAGTGGGCTCGCCACGCGGTTCAGCAGCGTGAGCCCAAGGCCGATGAACAACGCGAAAACGATGATGCCCGCGATCGCTCCCACCAACGTCCCGGCGACGGTCCGTGGGCTCAGACCTCGACCACCTCGAGGTCGCTCACTGCCCCGTCGACGGTTCCGGAATACAGATGGTTGAATATGAAGCGCGTCTTCGGGTGACGCGCTTTCAGGTCCTTGGCGGCCTCCCAGCTCATGTGGCTGAAGACGTCCCCCGGACCCGTGGCCTCGACGATGGCAACGTCGGCGCCATCGACCAGCTTGTCGAGCGGGGCTGTCGCCTCGGTGTCGCCCGAGTAGGCCAGGATCTTGCCGCCGACCTTGATGCGGTAACCGCTCGAGCCGCTGGTGCCGTGGTCGAGCTTGATCGACTCGTACTTGTAGCCCCCTGCGGTGCCCGATGGCTTCGCTTCGTGGTACGTCACCTTGAATCGATCTTTCATGGCCAGGGCCCAGTCCTGGCCCCAGCTCACCTCCCACAGGGACTCCATCCTCTCAGCGAGGCCCGCTGGCCCGACGAAGGTTATGGGTCGCGGGTCGACGAACACGCGATGGAGGACAAAGGGCGGCAAGCCCAGTGTGTGGTCGCCATGGAAGTGGGTCAGGAAAACAGCCTCGATGGCGCCGGGATCCACGCCGCAGCGGTGCATATGCGGCAGCAGAGGCGCGCCGCCATCCAGGAGCAGGCGCCCGTCGACGACCACCGCCCCGTTGTATCGCTCAGGGGAGAATGCCGCGCCGGTCCCCAGAAAAGCTAAACGCACTCAGTCAGGCCCATCCTCATCGCCGCTTTGCGCGCCATGGGGGGGTCGTTCGCCGCCTTCAGGCGACGGTGACCGACTGGTTCAGATAGACATCCTGGATCGCGTGCAGCAAATCGACGCCCTCCTTCATCGGCCGCTGAAACGACTTGCGCCCGCTGATCAATCCCATGCCTCCGGCGCGCTTGTTGATGACCGCCGTGCGGACAGCCTCTTTGAGGTCGGAAGCTCCGTGGGACTCCCCACCTGAGTTGATCAGGCCCGCGCGGCCCATGTAGCAGTTCACCACCTGATAACGGCAGAGGTCGATCGGATGGTCGGTGGTCAGCTTGTCGTAGACGATGGGAGAGGTCTTTCCGAAGTTGATCACCTCGAAGCCGCGGTTGGTGTCGGGCAGCTTCTGCTTGATGATGTCGGCCTGGATCGTGACCCCCAGGTGGTTGGCCTGGCCGGTCAGGTCAGCCGCTGTCTCGTAGTTGACCCCGTCCTTCTTGAAGGCGTTATTGCGGACATAGCACCACAGGATCGTCGCCATGCCCAGCTCGTGTGCCCTGGCGAAGGCGACCGCGATCTCCTGCAGCTGGCGATCCGATTCGGCAGAGCCGAAGTAGATGGTGGCTCCAAGCGCCACGGCGCCCATCTCGTACGCCTCTTTCACGGTCCCGAAGAGGACCTGGTCGTACTTGTTGGGATACGTGAGGAGCTCGTTGTGGTTGATCTTGCAGATGAACGGGATGCGGTGGGCGTAGCGGCGCGCCACCGAGCCGAGAACGCCGAACGTCGACGCCACGGCGTTGCAGCCGCCCTCGATCGCGAGCTCGATGATCTTCTCGCCGTCGAAGTAGATCGGGTTTGGGGCGAAGGAGGCACCTGCGGTGTGCTCGATGCCCTGGTCGACGGGCAGGATCGACAGGTAGCCGGTGCCGGACAGGCGGCCGTGCTCGAAGAGCGACTGGAGGCTCCGGAGCACCCGAGTCGGCCGGTCGCTGTCCTTCCAGATGCGGTCGACGAAGTCGGGCCCGGGCAGGTGGAGCTGCGCCTTGGGCACTGTCTCGCACTTGTGCTCGAGGAGCCCCCGGGCATCCTCGCCCAGAATCTCCTCCAGCTTGCCGAAAGATCCCCTTGTGGCTGTAGCCATGCCTTTTACACCTTTATTTAATAGGCCCTCCGCAGGTTCGCGGGCGCGCAGGCGTCACTCTATAGTGGCACCTCATGACCGAGCGAGCTAGCGATCTGCTCATCAAGCTCGCCGAACGGCTCTCGGCCGACCCTGGCGAGAGCGGCCTGGTGGCCGCCGAATCGGTGCGCTCGCTCGCTCCGGAGATCCTGAAGTCGCAGAAAGGCGAGTCGGTCGACGAGCTCGTCAAGACGTCGGCGAAGTTCCTCGAGCTGCTCTTCCGGTCCCTGAGTGCCGACTCTCGCATCCCGTGGGTCGAGTACTACGCGATCGCTCGTGAAGCCTCCCGCCGCTACGCGGAAAAGGGGATCCCGCTCGAGGCCCTGATGGAAGGGCTCTCGGTCTTCCGCCGCTCGGTGATCGGCCGGGTCACCGAGGAGGTGGCTGGTGACGAGGGCGCGGAAGAGGTCATTCGCCTGGCGCAGGGCCGCGTCGGTGAGGTGATCGAGCACATGAACTCGAGCTTCATCCGCGGCTACCTCGACTTCACCGAGGCCCGCCACATCGCGCGCCAGACCGAGCTTCACGGCCTGTACCACATCGCGAGCGCGCTCGGCCGATCCCTCGATGTGGCCGAGATAGCGGAGGTTGGGCTGCGCGAGACCCTCCAGGTGTTGCGGCTCCAGGCCGGCGCCGTCTGGGTTCGAGAGGGCGCCCGGCTCAAGCTGGCCAAGACCCTGGGCATGCAACCCGGCGAGGAGGAGGAGTTCACGGAGTCAGGCCGCTCCCGGCTCGTCAAGGTGGTCGAGATCGCCTCGGGCCCCGCGGAGTCTCGCGTCGACCGGATCACGGGCGAGTGGAGCGCGATCCGTGCCGAGCTCCGGACCAAGGGCGTCTTGCTTGGTGCGATGACGGTCGCCACCCGGCTTCCCCGAGCCTTCGAGTCCAGCGACCTCGAGTTCGTCGCTGCAGTGGCTGACCAGATCGCGGTCGCGCTCGATCGCGCCCGCCAGCACACACGAGAGGCTCGCACCGACTATCTGACGGGTCTCGCCAACCGGCCCGAGTTCGAGCGCGCCATCGACCGTGCCGTCGCCGCCGCCCAGCGCCACAAGCGCCGCCTCACGCTGATGATGATCGACCTCGACAGCCTCAAGGACATCAACGACACGCATGGCCACCACGTCGGCGACGAGGCCATCCGGGTGCTCGCTCAGGAGCTCCAGCGAGCCGTCCGCGCGACCGACACCTGTGGCCGCCTGGGTGGGGACGAGTTCGGGGTCGCCATGCCGGATGCCGATGAGCACCACGCGAGCGATGTCGCGACGCGCGTACGCCAATCCCTTGAAGACCTCAACCGCGCGGGCAAATCGCCGGTGCCGGTCCAGTTCAGCATCGGGATCACTTCGTGGCGCTCTGGCATGGACTGGCAGGCCATGTACCAGGTCGCGGACAAGGCGCTGTACGTGGACAAGCGGCGCCGCCATGCGGGCCGTGCCAAGGCGGTCGGCCAAGCGCGAGCCTGACCTGACCGATACGGCTCCGGCTGGTCGCCTCCTGGGTTCGCAGTTCTTCGATCGGGACACGGTCGCCGTGGCTCGCGATCTGCTCGGGAAAGTCCTGGTGCGGGAGGTCGAGGGCAAGCACTTGTGGGGCAGGCTCGTTGAGGTCGAAGCCTATCTCGGGCCCGACGACCTGGCCGCTCACTCGTCGGGCGGTCGGCGCAGCCCGCGCAACGAGGTTATGTACGGTCCGCCCGGTCATGCGTACGTCTATTTCACGTACGGCATGCACCACTGCCTCAACTTCGTCACCCGGCAGGAGGGGATTCCCCAAGCCGTGCTCGTGCGTGCGCTGGAGCCTGGCCCTGGTGTCGGGCGGTGCAGCGGGCCAGGGCTGGTGTGCCGCGCGCTGGAGATCGACCGAAACCTGGACGGCGCCCCGCTGGTGCCGCCGTCGATCTACGTCCTAGACGACGACCCGCCCAGCCGCCGTATGTACGCAACGCCGCGAATCGGCATCGGACAGCAGGGCGAGTGGACGGACCGTCCTCTACGTTTCTGCTGGGACTCGCCTCACCTGTCGCGACCCTTAGTTAAGAAACCAAAGCCTGGCGTCTAGGCCGGATTTACTCCGGCCGTCACCCAGCGTTGCCCTTCCAAACATATCCGGCGTCGCGGCTAATAGGTGGGGGTTCCGCGGGGGAGGGCTTGCCCTCACCCGCGCCCTAGGGCCAACGTCCGGGTGCGGGGTCCAGCCTTTTCAGGTCGTTCCAATCGGCCCGCGGCGGTGCGAACACATCGGCCACCACGCACCCTTCCGGTCCCGCGAGCGCATCGTGTGGCACGTCGCTCGGGATGGAGTACATGTCTCCGACGTGAAGCTCGCGCTTCTCGCTCCCGATCCGCATCGTGAGACTCCCTGCGATGACGAATCCGAGCTGCTCGTTCTCGTGATGGTGCTCGGGCAGCACAGCGCCTGGGTCGAGGTCGACGACCGCGATCGTCATCCGATCGGCCTCGATCGCGCGAGCGGTGATGCCCTGGCCCAGCGCGTAGGGCCGGATGTTACGCAGAGATTCGAACGTTTGGTTGAGGCGGGTCATTCGACGACGCGGTCGATGATTGTCGCGGTGCCGATGCCTCCGCCGCAGCACATGGTCTCGAGGCCGTAACGGAGGTCGCGCCGCTCCAGCTCGTACAGGAGCCGGTTCATCAGGATGGCGCCTGAAGCGCCGAGCGGGTGGCCGACGGCGATGGCGCCGCCGTTGACGTTGGTCTTGTTGAGGTCGGCGCCTGTCTCCTTCTCCCATGCGAGCACCACCGAAGCGAACGCCTCGTTGACCTCGAAGAGGTCGATGCTCTTGATGTCGAGCCCGGCCTTCTTCAAAACTGCGGCGGTGCCTGGGATTGGACCTTCGAGCATCAGCACGGGGTCGGTGCCGACAACTGCTTGGGCTCGGATGCGAGCGCGGGGCTTGAGGCCGAGCTGCTTGGCCTTCTCGAGCGACATCAGCAGGACTGCGGCTGCGCCGTCAGAGATCTGGCTCGCATTGCCGGCGGTGATCGAGTGCTCCGGATTGAAAGCGGGCTGGAGCGCCGCCGTGGCCTCGTAGGTAGCGTTCGCCCGGATGCCTTCATCGTGGCTGAAGAGCTCTGTGTGGCCGTTGCCGTCGAGCGAAACCTCGACCGGCATGATCTGCGACCTGAAGTAGCCGCCCTCGGTGGCCTCGTGCGCGAGCTTGTGGCTTCGGACGCCAAACTCGTCCATCTGCTTTCGCGAGATGCCGTACTTTCGCGCGATCAACTCGGCCGAGATGCCCTGGGGCACGAGGTCGTACAGCTCCATCAGCTCGGGTGGGAATGGTGATCCCGGCGACATCGCGTTTGAGCCCATTGGCACTCTCGTCATCGATTCGACGCCGCCCGCGATCGTGATGTCGCAAACGCCCGACGAAATCAGGTTGGCCGCGAAATGAATCGCTTGCTGGCTCGACCCGCACTGCCTGTCGACGGTGGTCGCAGGAGTCGTCACCGGGAAGCCTGCAGTGAGCCATGCGCTGCGCGCGATGTTCAGGCTTTGCTCGCCTGCTTGAGACACACATCCGAAGACGACATCTTCAACCTGGTCCGGCTCGATGCCTGCTCGCCTGACGATTTCTTTGAGCACGAGCGAGCCGAGGACGACTGGGTGGATGTCCTTGAGCTTTCCGTTGCGACGACCGATAGGTGTCCTGACCGCCTCGACGATGACAACCTCGCGCATGTTCATTGCTTCATTCTAAGCGCGCGCAATAGTCGGTCTCGATGTGCTGTGTCAAGCCACAAACATTTGCCTGGCATGAGGAAAATTTTCGCTGTTGACGTGGCCTTAATCCGCTGATAACTTTCGCGACGCCCCAAGCGGCTGAGTACGGTAAACCTGAGGATACCGAACGTCGAGTAGGTGGAAGGTCCGGCGCAAGCCGGGATGGAAACCGAAAAACGCATAG
>DATCPW010000286.1:0-16236 GCA_036569865.1 Candidatus Dormiibacterota bacterium | reverse complement strand
GCGGGTTTGGGCGCGAGGCGGGCGAGTGCCTGGCGGACATGTCGCCGGTCTTCGCTCACCTCGAGCATGTGTTGTGGATCCATCGTGTGCGAGCCCTCGTCCGGCGCCTGTGAGAGCTCACGCCTCTCGCGCCGGCGGCGGCCGCGCACCCGGTTGAGCGCTTTGTGGGCGGCAGCGCGATAGAGCCACGCTGCGGCGTAAGGCGCACTTGCTGAATGGAGACGGTTGAAATCGATAAACACCTCTTGAGCAACGTCTTCAGCCTCATGCGGATCCGCCAGAACACGGTTGGCAATGCCGGCCACGCGTCCGTACTCGGCTGAGAACAACGCTTCGAACGAATCTTCGCTCGACGTCACAGCTCCGTTCCGCCTGCCGGCCTCGGAGGCAACCTCAAAGTTGACGCCCACCAACGATCAAGCACCGTGGGGCACGGCTTTGTGACAGTCCCTGTCACGTTTTCCGGCGTAGAAACCGGCGCGCAAACGCGATCATCAGTGGGTACCCCCAGAAGCCAACCGCCAGGAGGGCGGCGAAGATCACGATCGCGTCGATGCTCTCACGGCCCTGGCGCGTCCAGTAGACGTCCTCGAAGTTCAGCCACAACGCGAACTCGTCGAGGGTCAAAGCGGCGCCCACGCCGAAAAGGAATGCGGTCACGTGCGAGAGCCAGTCGCTGCCCGGCTGGATGAGCCAGGCATATCCGACAAGCAGGAGGATGAGAATCCCCCAAACGAGATGGTGGATGTGGAGGGTCCCGCTGTTGACGTCGTGAAACGGCCCGACGCCGGCGCGAATCATGTGGGTGATCGCCCGCACGACTCCAAAAGTGACCAGGAAGCCAATCGACGCCAGGAAGAGCCGCTCGCGGCGCTCATCCTGGAAATGGAAGCGATACAGCCAGCGGATCGCCCGCCCGAAGCTACCCTGCGAGGGGTTTTCTTCTGCGGGAGCTTCGGGCAATCTCATCCTCCACAATCGCGAAGTCGTTTCGCGGCAGAGCGTGGATATGTCCCTGAAACGCAAGAGTCCAGTGCTCGGGTGGCCATTTGCGGACGTAATCGAGACGGTACGCGAGCTCCTTCGCGGGAATCCAGTCCAAGTCTTCGAGGACGACATCCTGGCGAATATGCACGCGCCACGGATAGTCTTCGTCGCGGCGCGCCGAACGCCAGATCGGGGTGTGATCCTCGTACATCGGAGACGCGACAGTGACGGTCGCAGCAAACGCCATGCGCCCTGTTATGTAGTAGAGGAGGCGGTCGCCGACCCGCATGGTCTCCACCCGGCGCCGGTGCCGGCTCTTCAACCCCTGGATGGTGTAGCCGAGCTCACGCGTCTTGCGGAAGTTGTCAGGCGAGCTGACGATCATCCAGTACTGGGACGAGCGACCCTCCGACCGTCCTGACTTGCGCTTTCTCTTGGATCGGGCCGGCCTCGGGGGCTGCTCGGTGCCGGCTTCTTTGGCCGCGGGCTCTTCGGGCACGGAGGCGTTCTCGCCGGAGTCGGTGTCACTCATCTCAGCGTCACTCATGGTGCGGAAGGTTTGGGCGAATAGCCCAAACCGGGGTCCTCCCCGCTTGCCGGGGAGGATGGCGGCGTCTCAACGCCGCCGGGTGGGGGTGTGTGGTTCGGGCGTTGAGGCGGTGGACCCAGGTCCAGCGGCTCCGGTAGGAGCACGGTCAGATTGCGTATCTGGGCGACATGACCCATCTCGTGCCTCGTGACCATGCGACAGATGTCGAGCAGGGTGAAGCTGCCTCCATTGGGATCGGAGATCGCGCGATCCCACTCGCTCTTGCCCCACCCGTGAAGCAGGTCGACAGTCCTCCGGCGAACCCTGGCGAAGTCCTCGATAGCGTTGTGAAGGGCGCCCTCGGGAGAGTCCCCGACAGAGTCCACCGCAGACGGGCTGGGGTCGATGGTCGCCCTGACGTCGGCGGTGGAGAGTCCGTCCAGGTGGGCGTGCCGCAACAGCGCATCCACCTTGGAGCCCGAGTCGAGGAGGTGGAAGATCAGCCCTCCGAGGGTCGGAAAGGCCGGACCGTGGCGGTATCGAAGCCGGGTCTCATCCAGCCCAAAGACGAGATCGCTGATGCGCTCGGGGACTGAGCTCATCAGCAGCACTGCGTCGGCGGGCGTCATCTCCTCCTGGAGCTCCATGAGCCAACCATACCTAGGGTGCATCCCTCACCATGAGCCCGCATGGACTTTCAAGTCGGGCCGGACGGCCAGCCACCGCGATTCGATGGCGCCGCGTGGGTGTCCCAGGACGGCAAGCATTTCTGGAATGGCGGCGCGTGGCAGCCGATCAAGAAGCCTCGCACCAGGATTTCGGGCCTGGTCGTCGCGCTCGCCGTCCTCGTCGTCGCCGGCGTCGCCTTCATTCTCTATTCGGTCTTCAGCCCAAAGCCGTTCGAGGGCGATGGCGTGTCCAACGCAAGGATCGACTCGTCCACGGAGATCGAGTTCGACTACATCAGGAGCACGACGTGCTCAAACTTGACGTTTGAGTACAGGTTCTTTGACAGTGGGAGCAATGAGGTCGATACCTTTCACGACGTCAACGGCGACGTTGTGGCCGGCGGCGTGATCCATCACTTCGACAGCAAGGTCGATCCGTCGCAGCCGATCGATTCACGCGCGACGCGGTTCGTGGCCGACGCCACGTGCAACAAATGATCCGCGCTCTCCATACTGAAAAGCGAATGCAGGTTCAGGTCGCGTGCGATTCGTGTGGAGCGGAGCTGGTCCCTAGCGCCGCCTATTGCGAGCGGTGTGGAACAAGGACGCGCAGAGCCAAGCGCCTGGTTCGTCTCGCCATCAGGGTCGAGCTGCTGTTCTTCTTCCTGGTGGTGGCCGTGGTGATCGGGTTCACCTGGATCTATTCAGTCCAAAAATAAACAAGAGCTAAGTGGAGCTTTAGGCCGGATTCACTCCGGCCGTCACCCAGGCCCTTCCTTCCAAGCACCTCCATGCGTGGTGGCTAACCGGTGGGGGTTCCGTGGGGGAGGCCTGCTTCCCCCACGCCTTTTATCGTCTGTAAACCGCTTTTCCCTCGACCTCGTCCTTGTTCAACCGCTTGTTGAGATGCAGGCCCTCCAATAGGAACTCGATCACCGACGCCCTCACCTCGGGGCGATCCGGCAGCGCCAGCTTCTTCAGCGCTCCGGCCAGCTCCGGCAGCTCACCGATCGCGCGTGTGTACGTGCGTGCGGGAATGCCCTCGCCGACCTCCAGCATCGTGCCCTCTTCGAAACGGGCGACGATGCCATCGAACTGGGCGGCGGAGAAATGCCGGCTGAACACAGCGCTGATCGCGCCACGCTCCAATCGCGACAAAACCTGCTCCTCTTTGCCCTCGTCGAGCGCTTCGATCTCCACGCGGCCGGCAGTCGAAGATGCCAGGAAGGAAAGGTCGGTGATGCGTGGAACCGCAAGCGACTCTCCCAATCGCGCTGAGCGCCGCACGGAGTTGCTCGCGAGGTTCTCGAAGTTTGCGATCGACATGCGCACAGAGACACCAGAAGACTGCGAGATGTGCGGGCTGCGTCGCGCGAGGTGCGTGAGCTCGGCCACGATCTCTTTCATGAAAGTCGGAAAGATGAGCTCGAAGTCCTCGGGAATCGGATTTCTCTCGGCTTCCATGATCTGCATCTCTTCGCCCGTCGTGAGCGGATAGTGGGTGCGGACCTGGGATCCGAAGCGATCCTTCAACGGCGTGATGATGCGGCCGCGCGATGTGTAGTCCTCGGGGTTTGCGCTGGCGATGACGAACAGGTCGAGCGGCAGGCGCACGCGGTAGCCGCGGATCTGCACGTCCTTCTCTTCCATGATGTTCAGTAGGCCGACCTGGATGCGCTCCGCGAGGTCCGGCAGCTCGTTGATACCGAAGATCCCTCGGTTGGTGCGCGGCAGAAGGCCGTAGTGGATGGTGAGCTCGTCTGCGAGGTAGCGACCCTCTGCCACCTTGATCGGGTCGACCTCGCCGATCAGGTCGGCGATTGAGATGTCCGGCGTCGCGAGCTTCTCGCCATAGCGAACATCGCGATCGATCCACGTGACCTCGACTTTGTCTCCATTCTTGGCGACGAGGTCAAGGCATCGCCGGCAGATCGGCGCGTAGGGGTGGTCGTTGATCTCGCAGCCGGCGATCGCCGGCACCTGCGGGTCGAGAAGCGTGACGAGCGCACGCATGATGCGGCTCTTCGCCTGCCCGCGCTCGCCGAGCATGATCACGTCGTGTCCCGAGATGATTGCGTTGGAGAGCTGAGGCAGCACGGTGTCGTCGTAGCCGACGATGCCGGGGAGGAGCGGTTCGCCCGAGCGAAGCCGCACGAGCAGGTTGCGGCGCATCTCTTGCTTCACCGTCTCGCGAACGTGGCTGCTGGCGCGAAGCTCTGCGATGGTGGTCGGCAGGTTGCTGGACACCCCTAGCACTATAGGGAAGGGAGGTCCAAGGGCGGAAGTTTGGTAGTCGGCGCCCGCCCCAGTCACCAGAATGTGTGCCTCGCGCAGTTAGACTTTCCGGCGCCTTGACTCAATCGATTCGCGATCGCTACGAAGCCGCTCACGACGAAGGCCGCCCCTTGATCGGGGGCCATCGTGGCAACCCCGCGCAACACCCCGAGAACACCCTGCGCTCATTCCGCTCTGCCATCGCCGCCGGGTGCGATCTCATCGAGTGCGACGTCCATCTCTCAGCCGACAGCCGTCTGATCGTGATCCACGATCACACCCTTGATCGGACCACCAACGGCAAGGGACTGGTCCGGGACCATTCGGCCGCCGAGCTGCGCCGGCTCGATGCCGGCCAGGGCGAGCGCCTGCCTCTGCTGCAGGAGGTGATTGAGCTCGCGTTGGGCAAAGTCGGCCTCGTCATCGAGATCAAGCAGATACCCATCCAGTACCCAGGTCTCGAGGAAAAGCTGGTCGCGATGCTGCGCCAGCTTGGCGCCGTGCAGGAGTGTGCCGTCGTCTCCTTCTATCACCCATCCATCAAGGTTCTTCGCGCGATGGAGCCCAAGCTTCAGCTCGGCCTGCTCGAAGGGGCGCGGCCGATCGAGCCGGCGAGGATGATGCGCGAGGCCGGCGCCGACGTTTACTCGCCGCACTGGGGAGGCATGGATCCGCAGCTGGTCAAAGAGATCCACGCGGCGGGCGGCGCTGTCGGCGTCTGGCCGGTCGACGACGAGACGGCCGTTGCCTGGTGCCGGTTCTGCAAGCCCGACTCGATCTTCACCAACCGCCCGGTTGAAATCGGCGCGGCTCTGAGGGCGGCCACACCCAGCTGAAGGCATGGCCGGCCTTCGCCGCGTTACAACCCCCGTCCGGGGGGCGTTGGGTCCGAACAGGAGTGCTTGCCAATACCATGAACCGGCCGTGCCCGACGATCGGCCCCTATTTGAAGACCTGTACCGCGACTACCTCGGTCGCATCTATGCCTATGTCCGCGCACAGGTCTCGACTGCAGCCGACGCCGAGGACATCACAGCGCAGGTTTTCATGAAGGCTTACCAGGCATATGGGCGATTCGAAGCGCGCAACACCAGCCCCGTGGCGTGGCTCTTTCGCATCGCACGGAATGCGACGACGGACCATTTCCGCGCGCACGGCAGACGTGAGCGCTTGCGCCGCACCATCGAGCACCAGCCGATCGCCGAAGCTGACCCAGGCACCATGGCCGAGGAGCGGATTCAGTACAAGGCCCTTCTCGTGCATGTGGCACGCTTGCCCGAGCGCCAGCGCGACTCGATTGCCCTGCGTCACTCCGGCCTCAGCTTTGAGGAGGTCGGCGTTCTCATGAGCTGCACAGAAGACGCTGCGAAGATGCTTTATCACCGCGGCCTGAAGGCGCTGCGCGACTCGGTCCACAAGGAGGGCGAATGAGCGAGGACGAGGACCTCGAGCTGCTGGCGCTGCAGCGCCAGCTCGACGATGCCTTCCAGACGACGCGCCCGCGCCGCGCCTTCGAGGACGAGCTGTGGCTGCGCATGCAGTCGCGCCGTCCGATCTGGCTCCGAATCCGTGATGGACTGGCGGGCCTGGTCGAAGGAATTCGCGAGTCGCCGGCGGTACCCGCCGCCGCGGTGGCGGCCGGCCTTGTCGTCTTGCTGGGTGCGGGCATCTACACGTTGAGCGGCCTACATCCAGGCGGCGGCGCGACCACAGCGACCGGCCCGCTCGGCGTCGCAGCGCCCGGTGCCGATAATTCCGCCGCTTTCGGCAGGGTGCCGCGACCGGTGTTTTCCGGAGCACTCACCCACGAGCCGGCGACGGACGGCCGCTATGCCGCGTTTAGCGGGGCGGCCACGCTGGTCTGGGCCGGGGACCTGAAGGTCAGCGTCACGGCGCTGCCGGTTTACAGGTACGCCGAACCGACTCGAGCGCAGGCCGACAGCTTCGCCGCCTCGGTCGGCGCGTCGCCGGCGGCCGATGTGGCGCAGGGCGGGATTGGCGTGTATGCCGGCCGTGATTTCACGCTGGTCGTGCTCTCGAGCGTCGCGCAGCCGGCGCGCGAGCCGTACGTCAACGTGAGCGACCTGAAATCGACAGTCGCGTCCACCGGCGACAGCGTCAAGGTCGCGACCGCCTACCTGGACGCACACCACCTGCTCCCGACGTGGCCCTTCACAACCGACGTCAAGACGGTTGACACGACTGTGCGGGTCACCTTCCTTCGGTCCTTCGACGTGTCGGGGCTGGGGCAGGTGAAACTCGTCGACAGCGCGGGCAACCGTTACGGAACGGAGGTTGATTTCGCCCCCGGCACCACTGGTGCTTTCGAGACCGCGCCCATGCCCTTGAGCCTTGAAAACGCGAACTATTCGATCATCTCCGCGGACCAGGCGATTCGATCTCTGGGCGCTGCGTCAGCCCCGAGCGGCGGTTCTATCCCCGTGGTGCGCATCACGGAAGCGGAGCTCGTCTACGTCCTCGTGTGGGGTGGGGACCACAGCTACTACGAGCCGGCCTACCTCTTTTCCGGCACGTTCACCAATAACGGTGTCGCCAGCGTCAAGCGCGTGCTGATCCCCGCGATCGTCTCGTCGCTGTTCACGCCATAGCCCTTTTCTCGAGAAGCCCGGTCTGACCTAGCCATGCGACCAGAGATGCCGACCGGACTCCGGCCGCATGGCTCCCCATCCATACTTGTTCGCGGTGGGAAAGAGACGCGTTCAGGTTCGACAGCAGGTGCGGAAAGTCCAGCCCAAAGCTGCAGCTGCGCCCGCCGCCGGAGCCACCAAGCGCCAGCGCGAGAGGTTTGTCCAGGCCGGCGGAATGCTCCAGGGCTATTCGCCCGAGTTCGTGCTTCGCGTGGGGTACATCTCGATCGGGATCGGCGTCGGCTGCTTGATTATCATCGCGGCCCTTTTAATCTTCCTGCCGCCCGTCTACGGCTTACCCGATGCAATCGCGGCGGCCATCGCGTGGTTGCTGCCAATCGCCCTATTGGCGAGCTTCGTCGGCCCGGGTTTCCGCCTGGCGATGAAGGACCGCAAGGTTGAGGCGAGGCTCGTCCAGGGCCAGCTGAAGGGAGCGGCTTCAGTGAGCACCTCGAGGGGCCTGGGCATGCTGATGATCCAGACTCGTGGCGGCGACGAGCAGTACCTCGTGCCGCCCGCTCGCTTGAAGCAGGTGCCAGGCAACCAGGTCAGCGTGGTTCTGACCGTCACGCCCAACCTGCGGCACGTGCGCTCCGTCGGTGTGATGGGCCAGCGAATGGTCGGTCGCATCGAGCCGCCGGTGCCCGCGATCATGAAGCGCGTCCAGCTGGTCCCGCTGCTGACCCCCGTGGCGCTGGCGGTGGCAGCCATCCTTGGAGACGATGTCGTGGCGCTGGCGCCGATCTCGCAGCCGTTGCTCCACGCGGCTCTGGCGATCGTGGGCGGCGCGATTCTTGGCGGCGCCGTCTACCTGGGGTCGACCCTGCTGCAGCGCAGGATGATGGCCGAAGTCCAGGCCCTGGTCCCGAAAGGCTAAAACCGGGACTTAGACGGGCTCGTCGACCTTCGCCGCAGAAGCCGGCACCGAAGCCGTCGGGGTCATCTCGGATTCCGTGGGGTACGGCTGCCTGTACGCGGTGGGCGGGTCGGACATCGGGGGCACCAGCTTCGCCCGCTGAGGGTAGAGGGCGATCAACAAGAAGGTGCACGCGAGCCCGAAGATCACCGGTCCGAAGTAAAAGCGCGAACCGATGAGGTAATGCGCGCCCAGCTCATAAAAGACGGTGACGAACCCGTACAGGATTCCGGCCCGCACCCAGGCGATGTTGTTGGCTGGATGGATCGCGGCCGCCATGAGGCCGATCCCCAGGACCGCCGCCGCCGCCGACGAGTTGGTCCCGATCTCCAGGTCGAGGGGCAGAAGCGCGTTGCCGAACAGGGCACGGGCCGAACCGGCCGCCATCGCGGCCCCCATGAGGACCATGACCACGGTCAGCATCAGCCTTCTCATGGGGCGACTCTATACGGCCGCGCAGCCAATCGCTACCTCTGATCGCTCTGGTTATCGCTCTTGCCTACCGGAGCGGGACCAAGGGTCCTGCCCCGGGGGGATCAGCCGAAAGTCGCCGGATCGGCGTCCGAGGTCAAGGCGCCGGCGAGCAACGGAGCGCGCATGTCGATAGACCTGTAAGCGAGTAGCGGAGCCGGCAACGCAGAGATCGGGCGCCTAGCCGGTTGAACCCGAAGGGTGCCTCCGGCGCCGCGCAGCGCTGCCCCAGGCATTTCGGTTGAGCCTCCCGGAGCGGGACCCTTAGACTCGACTTGATGACAAACGACGTCCATATCACCCCGGAGGGCCTCGAGAGCGTGCGCAGGGAGCTGGACGAGCTGGTGACGGTCCGCCGCCCGGCCGTCGTCGCCAAGATCAAGGCCGCGCGCGAGTTCGGCGACCTCTCCGAGAACTTCGAGTACCACGCAGCCAAGAACGATCAGGGCTTCATGGAGGCCCGGATCAAGGAGCTCGAGGCGATCATCAAGAACCACGTCCTGATCGAGACTTCAAAGCCCTCGGGCGTCGTCAACATGGGCAGCACCGTGCGGTTCAGCGAGGACGGCGGGGACGACGAGGCTTATCGCATTGTCGGCCCGGCGGAAGCCAACCCGAAAGCCGGCACCGTCAGCTACGAATCCGCGATGGGCAAAGCCTTGCTCGGCCACCGCGTCGGCGAGGAGGTCGAGGTCAAGACCCCCAACGGCTCATACCGTGTCCGAATCGTCGGCATTGAGTAGCGCGACGGCGATCGCCCCACTGGCCGGCCTCCGTCGCTGGATGGCGCACCAGCGTCTCGAGGCGGCCTACGTCACCAGTCCGGTTTCGATCGCGTATCTGACCGGGTTCCGTGCCGATCCTCATGAACGGTTGATGGCCCTGGCTGTACGGGCCGACAGCGCGACCCTGGTGGTGCCGGCGCTCGAACGAGAGCGGGCAGCCACGAACTCGGAGCAGGCACCGGTGCTTGCCTGGCGTGACGGCGAGGACCCGTACGCGCTGGTGCGCGAAGCGCTTGGAGAATGCGCTAGGTTGGGCGTCGAGAAGGAGCACCTCACGGTGCGGGCGGCCGAATCACTCAGCGCCGTAGTTGGCGCGCGCGAGCTCATCGATGTGGCACCTGAGCTCCGCCGACTTCGGCGCACCAAGAGCCAGGCCGAGCTGGAAAAGCTCGCGCGCGCCTGTGCCATCACCGACTCGGTGGCCGAGGAGCTGATGGCAGGGTTGCGCCCCGGACAATCGGAGCTCGCGTTGGCGGTGAGCATTGGTGCCGCGATCGGCGAGCGGAACGCTGCCCCGTCCTTCGAACCCTCAGTCCAGTCCGGACCCAACTCCGCGATGCCACACCACAATCCAGGAGGTCGCAAGCTCGAGGCCGGGGATCTCGTCCTGTTCGACTTTGGCGCGGCGTTCGGAGGCTATCCCGGCGACCTGACGCGAATGGCGGTGGTCGGCCCCCCGACCGCGCGCCAGCGCGAGATCTATGCGGTGGTGATGCAAGCCCACGACGCCGCGATCGAAGCAATCCGTCCGGGAGCGACCACCGGACAGGTGGATGCCGCGGCTCGAGAGGTCATCGAGGCCGCGGGATTCGGCGAGTACTTCTTTCATCGTGTCGGCCACGGCTTGGGTCTCGAGGTGCACGAGGACCCGAGCCTTGACCCAGGGTCGAGCATGGTGCTCGAACCCGGGATGGTGTTCACGATCGAGCCGGGTGTCTATCTCCCTGGTTGGGGCGGAGTCCGAATCGAGGATGACGTCGTGGTGGAGGCCGGCGGTTGCCGGGTCCTGTCAAAGGCCGACCTAAAGCTGCACGTGGTACCGCTTTCCTGATGCTCGCACCTGGAATGCGGCGCACTGCTCAGCGGACGAAGGTTTACAACGCCATCGTGAGTCTCGGCGGCCACTGCACCGCTGAGGAGATTGCGGCTGAGCTACACAAGACCAAACCTGGATTTCCGCGCAGCACGGTCTACCGCGCGCTCGAAGCACTCACCGCATCGGGATCGGTTTACGCCGCACACCTGGGCGAGGGGCCCACTCATTACGAGCTCGCCAGCGGCGACCATCACCACGCCGTCTGCCAGGTTTGCGGAGGCGTACTTCACATCCAGGAGGAGCTCGTCAACTCGCTCGAAAGGCACCTCGAAGAGTCGCACCGCTTCCGGCCCGTCCGCACCGAAGTGCTTGTCGTCGGGGTTTGCGATGCGTGCTCACGCAATCCTGGTCGGAAGGCTGCCCGCAGGCACACGCTCGAGCACGTGCATCACGAGGGAACCGGCTCAGCCTCCTGATACAGTGATCGCCGAGGCGACCGCTTCCGTCTTTCAAGGGGGGAACCGTTGGAGCCAAAGATCGTCGGCACCGTGCTGCCAGTGCTCGAGCTGAGCATGCAGCCGGGCGACAAGGTCTTCGCCGAGTCGGGTCAGCTGGCTTGGATGTCGCTGGCGATCCAGATGAAGACGTCGACGTCAGCCGGCGGCCAGCAGGGCGGTTTAATGAGCGCCCTAGGGAGAGTTGTCGCCGGCGGCACGCTCTTCATGACGGAGTACACCGCGGCCGGCGGGCAGGGCCTTCTCTCCTTTGCCGCAAAGCTGCCCGGCGAGATTATGGCCATGGACATCGCGCCCGGGTCTGGATACCTTGTGCACCGGCACGGATTCATGTGCGCCACCCCAGGCGTCCAGTTCTCAATGGGCTTTCAGCAGAGGCTTGGCGCCGGCGTCTTCGGCGGCACCGGCTTTCGCATGCAGCGCTTGAATGGGCAGGGGAAAGCGTGGGTCGAGCTGAGCGGCCAGGTGGTGCCTTATGACCTGCAACCCGGCAACACTTTGCGCGTGCACCCCGGCCACGTGGGGATGTTCCAGGAGTCCGTGCAGTTCAACATCACCACCGTGCCTGGAATCAAGAACGCATTCTTTGGCGGTGACGGGATCTTTCTGGCTTCGCTCACCGGCCCCGGCCGCGTTTGGTTGCAGTCCATGACCATGCATCACCTCGCGCATGCCATCCACGAATACCTGCCTCGCAGGGACAAGGCGGGGGGCATCGTTATCGACATATTGAGTGGGGGCTAGGGAATTGGAAACCAAGATCATCGGCACCGTGATGCCCGTGCTGGAGCTCAACATGCAGCCCGGAGACAAGGTCTTCGCCGAGTCAGGTCAGCTGTCCTGGATGTCGATGGCGATCCAGATGATGACGTCGACGTCGGCGGGAGGCCAGCAGGGAGGCTTGTTTGGTGCGCTCGGGCGAGTTGTTGCGGGCGGCACCCTCTTCATGACGGAGTACACGGCGGGTGGCGGCCCTGGACTGCTGGCGTTCGCGGCCAAGCTTCCGGGTCAGATCCTTCCGATGGAGATCGCACCGGGCCACGGCTATCTCGTGCACCGGCATGGATTCATGTGCGCGACACCGGGGGTGCAGTTCTCGATTGGTTTCCAGCAGAGGCTAGGCGCAGGCGTTTTCGGTGGCACCGGTTTTCGCATGCAGCGCTTGCAGGGGCAGGGGCAGGCATGGGTGGAGCTGCATGGCGAGGTTGTGACCTACGACCTTCAGCCGGGAAACACGCTGCGCGTTCACCCCGGCCATGTGGGGATGTACCAGGAATCGGTGCAGTTCAACATCACGACAGTCCCCGGCATCAAGAACGCGTTCTTCGGAGGTGACGGCATCTTCCTCGCCGCCCTCACCGGTCCGGGTCGCGTCTGGCTGCAGTCGATGACGATGCAGCACCTCGCGCACGCGATCCAGGAGTACTTGCCGAAGGCGGGGTAGGGGTTCCGACGGCGTTCATCCGTTAGTTCAGGAGGATCTCGCGATGGCCAAGTATCTGGTGCAAGGTTCCTACACGGTCGAGGGCATCAAGGGGGTGCTCAAGGAGGGCGGCACGGGACGTCGCGAGGCAGTTTCGGCTGCGCTCAAGGCGTTGGGCGGAAAGGTCGAGTCGATTTATTACGCCTTTGGCGACACTGACGTCTTCGTGATCTTCGACGCGCCGGACAACGTGACAGTGGCGGCGCTGGCGATGGGCATCGCGGCCACCGGCACTATCGCACTCAAGACGACGGTGCTGCTGACGGTCGAGGAAATCGATCAAGCAAGCAAGAAGACACTCTCCTACCGCCCAGCCGGACACTGATCGGTTAGTCGGCCTGGCCTCGACGCACCACAAACCATTCGCGAAAGGAGCGGCACCGGCCATCTTGGTCGAGCTCGATGACGACGAGGTGGGCCCACTCCTTGGTGAGCTCGGAGCGGGAGGAGTCCTTGAAATAAAGGGTCCTCCCGTTGCTCCGACATGGAGGCTCCCATGGCAGACCGCTGGCTGACCTTTGACTGCTTCGGCACGCTGATCGATTGGCGCCACGGGATCCGGACCACAGGCGAGCTGCTCTTTCCAGGACGTGGAGCAGATTTCCTGGACTCGTACGTCACTGTTGAGGCGGAGGTCGAGACCGAGGGTTCGTTCCGCCGCTATCGCGCGGTGTTGACGGAGACGGTTAGGCGCGTTGCCCAACGGCTGTCGCTCGACCTGAAACCCGACGACGCGACGGCCCTCGTGTCGACGATTCCTTACTGGCCGCCATTCGCCGATGTCGGTCCGGCTTTGAGCGAGCTGCGGCGCGAAGGCTGGCGTTTCGCCCTCCTCACCAACTGCGACCGCGACATCATCGCGCTCACGCAGCGCAGGCTGCCGGTTTCTTTCGACGCCGTGGTGACGGCCGAGGACGTCGCCGCCTACAAGCCGAGCCCCGCGCATTTCCTCCTGTTCAAATCGACATTTGGCGCTTCAGCCGATGCGTGGATCCACGTAGCCCAGAGCTACTTCCACGACATCCGGCCCGCGAGCGAGCTCGGCATCCGCCGGATCTGGGTCAATCGCCAGGGTGATCGGGACGACCCGAGCCTCGCGGACGTGGTGATCAGTGGGCTGGCCGGCCTTCCCGACGCGGTGAAGCGCCTCTCGACGTCTGCCCGCGCTTCTACGTGAAGTCAGCCAGGTCGACACTCGCCCTGTAGACGCGGCGGGCGGGGCCTGACTGGATCAGGTTCCCGGATTTAGTGCGGCGGACCTCGAGGTCGCCACCCGGCATCTGAATCGTGACCCGCTCGTCGACCAGCCCCGCGCGCATGCAGGCGGCAGCCACTGCGCTTGCGCTGGTGCCCGACGCGAGGGTGTACCCGGCCCCACGTTCCCAGATCTCCACGCGCACGCGCGCGCGACCCATGACCTCGAACAGCTGCACGTTCGTCCTTTCCGGAAAGGCTTCGTGATTCTCCAGGTGCGGGCCAAGCTCGACGCACCGCTCTTTCGTCACAGGCTCCCCGAAGACCACGCAATGCGGATTGCCGACTGAGACGAGCGTGGCCTCGACGCGCCCCACCGGCGTGTCGAGAGTGACGCGGTCGGGCTCTCCGTCGAACCGGGCCGGCAGGTCGGCGGCTCGGAACGATGGGCGCCCGATGTCGAGCTCGCTGATGATCTCGGCCCCGTTCTTCGCCAGCACTCGAACGTGGTTGGCACGGTCGAGCGTGGCCAGCTCGAACTCGTCGCCCGCCCCGTGCTCCAGGACGGCGTGGGCGGCCGTGATGCGAAGCCCGTTGCCGCTCTTTTGGGCCTCCGACCCGTCGGGGTTAAAGATCCTCACGCTCATCTTCGCCGGGTCGAAAGCGAGCAGTCCGTCAGAGCCCAGACCGCGATTCCGATCGCATAAAGCGGGCAGCAGAGGGACCAGCGAGTCCAGGTCGCCAGGCAGGTCAAAAACCAGGTAATCGTTGCCCAGCGCCTGGTATTTAATGAGATCGATTCGCATTAGCCGTTCAATCATCGGGGAATCGGCGCCGGCGCTTATCGGTTGTCATAAGATGAGTTGACTATGCGGGACCTCGTGTGGCCTGCCCAGCGCTTGGTGCAAATCCCAGCCTGCTTCTGTAGCTAGGCCCGGCCGTAAGCTCGCGCCTCGCAAGGCGCGCCCTTTCGACCGTTTCGTTCGAAATCGACATTCAATCCGTCATTTGTATTTCTGGGAGGTTTGGAATTGAGCTCATCGACGACAACCAAGGCTCTGGTCTCCACCGAGTGGATCGCCGAGCACGCAAAGGACAAGGGACTCCGGGTGGTGGAGGTCGACGTTGACCCGTCCTTCTACGAGAAGGGCCACATCGAAGGCGCGGTCGGCTGGAATTGGCGTAAGGATCTCCAGGACCAGCTGAACCGCGACGTCGCCAGCAAGGAAGCCCTCGCGAACCTGCTGGGCAAGAGCGGCATCACGTCGGACACGACGATCGTTCTCTACGGCGACAACAACAACTGGTTCGCGGCGTACGCCTACTGGGCGTTGAAGTACTACGGCCACGACAAGGTCCAGCTAGTCGATGGTGGCCGCGTCAAGTGGGAAAAAGAAGGACGCGAGTACAGCACCGACGCTCCGAGCTACCCCGCCACGGACTACAAGTTCCACGGTTCTCCAAAGGAGGACATCCGCGCGTACCGCGACCACGTGGCCTCCAAGCTCGGCAAGGCCGGCCTCGTTGACGTGCGCTCGCCCAAGGAGTACTCGGGTGAGCTGCTTGCGCCCGAGAACCTTCCGCAGGAAGGCGCCCAGCGCGGCGGCCACATCCCGACCGCCGTCAGCATCCCTTGGGGCACCGCCGTCAACACAGAGGACGGCACTTTCAAGAGCACCGAAGAGCTGAAGGAGATCTACGGCGGCAAGGGCATCACCTCCAACAGAGAGGTCATCGCCTACTGCCGCATCGGCGAGCGCTCCGCTCACACGTGGTTCGTCCTGAAGGAGCTCCTCGGTTACCCCGACGTCCGCAACTACGACGGCTCGTGGACTGAGTGGGGGAGCTCGATCAAGGCTCCGATCGAGAAGTAGGAATGGCAACCTCAACCGGCGTAGTCGATCACTCGGCGCTAAAGGTCAACCAGGCCGGGATCGTCGCGACCGTGCTCGTGGCTTTCATCGGCTATACGTTCTATAAGCCGCTGGCCGTGCTGATCCCGCTGCTCGCGGTGGTGCTGCTCCTTGGCACCTTCGCTCCTCAGCTCGCGCTCTTCAAGCAGCTTTACTTCAAGGTCCTGAAGCCGCGCGGCATCGTCAAGCCAAGACTCGTGCAGGACCGGCCCGAGCCGCACAACTTCGCCCAGGGCCTGGGCGGCGTGTTCCTGGTGGTCTCGTCAGCTTTGCTGCTGCCGCTTCCGGTGGTGGGATTGGCGCTTGCTCTTCTGGTCGCCGTACTTGCGTTCATCAACCTGGCATTCGGCTACTGCGTCGGCTGCCAGATCTACTTCCAACTCGGCCGGGCGGGCTTGATCAAGGCCACGCCGGGGACTACCGGTACCGTCTGATGAGTGTTCAACTCTGGGCTCTGGCGGCGGCGGGTGCTGTGGTGCTCGCGGCCGCCGGCCTGGAGCTCTGGCGGTCGCGCCACGCGCGTGCTCGGGCGCTCGGATTGACCGCGCCTGCAGTGGCGGCGGGCGACGTCGACCCGTACATCCTCTACTTCACTGGTGAGAACTGCTCCGTGTGCCGGACCCACCAGGAGCCGGCCCTCGCGAAGCTCGCGGGCGTGCGAATCGACAAGATTGATGCGATCGCCGAGCGCGAGCTGGCGGACCGCTTCCACGTCTACACGCTGCCCACGACAGTGGTCATGTCGGGGGAGGGCAAATCGCTGCACGTGAACTACGGGTACGCGCCGGCGACCAAGCTGGAGCGCCAGCTGGCGGAT
>DATCPW010000285.1:0-1920 GCA_036569865.1 Candidatus Dormiibacterota bacterium | reverse complement strand
GCCGAGATGGCGAAGTTGAGCACCGGCCTCACCGACCACGTCGACGGCCACGCCCCCGGGGTGCACGGACCCGCGCTCAACGCTTATATCGCCGCCGGCATCCGGTCCGACCACGAAGCGACCACTTACGAAGAAGCCCTTGAGAAGCGACGGCTTGGGATGTGGGTGATGTTGCGCGAGGCATCGATCGCTCGCAACCTGCGCGACCTGCTGCCCCTGGTCGAGAAATTCGGCAGCGACTGGTGCATGTTCTGCACCGACGACCGCGAGCCAGGCTTCATCGTCGAGGAGGGCCACATCAACCAGATGGTGCGTGTGGCAGTCGCCGATGGCATCCGCCCTGAGGATGCGGTCGTCATGGCCACGATCAACCCCGCGACCTATCACCGGCTGTGGCATCTCGGCGCCATCGCCCCGGGCTACCAGGCCGACATCCTCGTGCTCGACGACCTCAAAACGTTCAAGCCTCGGCAGGTGCTGAAGCGCGGCGCCGCGCCCCGTTTCACCAAGCTCGAGGTTCCGGAGTGGGTGCGGCAGACCATGCACCTCGCGCCCCTCAACGCGGGTTCGTTTCGCGTGTCGGCTGGCCCGAAGCGGATCCGTGTCATCCGCGTGATTCCTTCCCAGCTGCTGACCGGCACCGAGGTGGTCGAGCCGTTGGAACGAGACGGTGCGATCGTCGCTGACCCCGGACGAGACCTGGCCAAGATCGCGGTGCTCGAGCGGCATCACGCCACCGGCCGGATCGGCCTCGGCTTCGCCACCAACATCGGTCTGAAACGCGGAGCTTATGCATCGACCGTCGCGCATGACGCCCACAACGTCGTGGTCATCGGCGTCGACGATGCCGATATGGCGGCCTGCGCGTGCCGCCTCGCCGAGATTGGGGGTGGCATTGTCGTCGCCGAAGGCGGGCGCGTGGTGGAGGAGCTTGCTCTGCCCGTCGCCGGCATCATGAGCGACCAGCCGCTGGCCGACGTGTACGACCGCCTGACCTCGATGGAGAGAAGGCTCGCGACCCTCGGCGTGACGATGACCGCGCCTTTCATGACCCTGAGCTTCCTCGCCCTGTCAGTCATCCCCGAGCTGAAGATCACCGACCGCGGGCTGGTCGATGTGACCCGTTTCGAGCTGGTGCCGCTCGGCATTGAGTGAGACCCTCGCTTCATTCAACCGCCTGTCGCGCGCAGAGGCGGAGCGGCGGCTGCTGGCCTGCTGCGGATCACGGGCGTGGGCTTCCGCAGTTGCCGCCGGCAGACCATATGCGAGCATGCCGGCCCTGATGGAAACCGCCGACGCTGAATTGGCGAAACTGAAAGCCTCCGATTGGTTGGAGGCGTTCGCAGCCCACCCGAGGATCGGGGAGAGAGGCGGACGTGCCCCGGCCTCGTCGAATCGCGAGCAGAAAGGCGTCATGAGCGCAAGGGAGGAGACCCTGGCTGTGCTGGCCGAGGGAAATCGCCTGTACGAGGAGCGGTTCGGCCACGTTTTCCTGATCTCCGCCGCCGGTCGCAGCGCCGAGGATATCGTGGCGGCTCTGCGCCAGCGAATCGAAAACGATCCGGCCACCGAGCTCCAGGTGGCCGCTGAGGAGCACCGAAAGATGACCTGCCTTCGCCTCAAGAGCATGCTGAGCTCATGAGCGTTTCGACACACGTGCTCGATACCGCGCGAGGTCGCCCCGCAACGGGCGTGCCGGTCACCTTGAGCCATCGCGGTACAGACCGTCGCTGGACTGTGGTCGGCCGAGGCGTAACCGGCGCAGACGGCCGCATCCGAGAGCTGGCCGAAGGTGGGGTGGCCTTCGGGGAGTACAGGCTGGAATTCGACACTGCGCATTACTTCCAGGAGCACGGCGATACCGAGTTCTACCCGGAGGTTGCCGTGGTATTCACAGTCGCGGACTCCCGCGAGCACTTC
>DATCPW010000284.1:0-28373 GCA_036569865.1 Candidatus Dormiibacterota bacterium | reverse complement strand
TGCACCATCGTCTACACCTCCGGCACCACCGGTGATCCAAAAGGAGCCGAGCTCGCTCATCGCAACCTCGTCGACGTGACCCGTGCGGTAATCAAGGTGCATCCGATCGGCGGGGCCGACTACACGCTTTCGTGGCTGCCGTACTCACACGTGTTCGAACGGATCAACGGCACGATGACCATCCTCACGATCGGAGGGCAGATGTGGCTCTCCCATGGAGTCGACAGGCTCGCCGAAGACCTCGCAGAGGTGCAGCCGACCATCCTCCTCAGCGTTCCGCGCGTGTACGAGAAGATGCACTCCCGCGTCATGGATCGAGTACGCGAAGCACCCGGTTTCCGCCGAGGGCTTTTCAACTGGGCCATCGGGGTGGGCACGCGATTCTCACACGAGGCGAAACCGGGACCGATCCTGAAGGCTGAGCACTCGCTCGCCGAGCGCCTGGTTCTCGGTCCACTGCGCCACCGGTTGGTTGGCGGGCGCTTGCGTTTCTTCATCAGTGGCGGAGCCGCGCTCGCCCGCGAGATCGAAGAGTTCTTCTGGGCGATCGGGGTTCCCATCCTCAACGGGTGGGGCATGACCGAGACGTCCTCGGGCGCTTGCTCTAACACGCTGACCGACCACCGCTTCCTCACGGTCGGCAAGCCGTTCCCCGGGATCGAGCTGAAGATCGAGGCTGATGGAGAGATCCTCGTCAACAGCCCTGGCAACATGCTCGGCTACCACAAGAACCCGGTGGCCACGGCGGAGACCCTGGACCACGGTTGGATCCGCACCGGCGACATCGGCGAGGTCGACGCTGACGGATTCCTGAAAATCACCGATCGCAAGAAGGACCTGATAAAGACCGCGGTCGGCAAGTACGTGGCGCCGCAGCAACTCGAGTTCGAGATCCAGCGCGACGACCTGGTCGAGCAGGCGGTGGTGATCGGCGAAAGCAAGCCTTACGTGACGGCTTTGATCGTGCCTGACTGGGCCGCGGTCACAAAGCGGATTCCCGGGCGGCCCGAAGACCTGGTCAAGGATCCGCGCGTGATCGCGCTGATCGACCAGGCCGTGGACGCTGTCAACAAGAGGGTCGGCTCCTGGGAGGCGATCAAGTACTTCACCCTCCTGCCCCGCGCATTCACCGAGGAAGCCGGCGAAATCACGCCAACACTGAAGATCAAGCGAAAGGTGGTAGCCCAGAAGTACGCGGACCAAATCGAATCGATGTATGCGCACAAGAAATAAGAGGGAACCAGTCGGTTCCCTCTCATCGCCAGGCGCTGCGCGCGTGGCTGCTCTCCTTCCCGGGATCGGATGTATTACGAATTAGTCTCTCCTCGCGACGATTGGGGGTTAATAAAGACAAAGTCATGGCCGGGGAGACCCCGGCCAACCCTGCCGCGCTAGCTGGATTATTTGAATTTGGACCGGCGTAATCTGGGGTCGATGGCCGGGCCCACCGACATGTCAGAGCTTCACCTGGCTCTCGACCGCCTGCGCCCCCAGGTGTGCCATTGCGGGCTCAAAGGCGAGTGCCTTGGCTGCAAGGGCATCGAGATGGTCCGCGCCCAGGCCGAGGCGGTCGTGGCCGCCGCCAGCCAGCCCATCCTGATCCAGGTGGCACAGGAAGCGGCCATGAAGGACATGGCGGTGCGGTTCCAGGGGATGACCGAGCGCCTGCTGAGCGACCCCGAGATCCGTCGCTCCGCGGAGGACATGCAGCAAAAGCTCATGTCCGACCCGGAGACGCGCGAGCTCCTCGAAGAACTGATGAAGCGGCTGGGAGCCCAGCCGGAGGAATGACCTAAGGGCGCTTTCCGGGGCGGTGGACGATTGATGCGTCCTCGGCGCCGAGAGCCTCTTCTTCCTCCGCATCAACCTGTTGGGGCTGGAACAGGCGCTGAGCAATCAAGGTGGGGATCACCGCCGACAGGATCACCACCGTCAGGAGCTGTGAGTACTGGGCGCGGGTGACGAATCCGTGGTTGAGCCCATACAGGGCGGAGATCGAGCCAAATGTGAGGCCCGTCGCCATCAACAGCGTGATGTAGTTCCTATCGCGCCGCCCCACCCCAAAGGCGGCGGCAACCGGCCAGACGCCTATGAGCTTGGCCGCAATCTTGGTCAGGAACAGAACTGCGACCACGCCGGCGCCACCCACCAGCGCCGGGACCGAGATCAGCAACCCGGCGCGAAGAAAGAAGAACGGTGTGAGCAGGGCGAAGGCGGCCGATCTCATCCGGTCCATCAGGATTCGGTCGCCCTGGAAAACTCCAGCCGTGACAAGGCCGACGAGGTACGCGGGCAGCACCGCCTCGCTCCCGGCCGCGGTGGCGAGGCCGCCAAGCGCAAGCAGCACGAGGAGTAAGAACTTGAGCTCGGGCTCGCTGACGCGGTGTCCGAAGGTTCGCATGATCCATCGCAAAGCCGGAGACACGCCAATCAACGCGACGGCGGCCGCCGCGATAAACGCGACGAGAAGAAGGCTGAAGCCGGCGAAGAGCGCGCCGAGCGCCAGGACCGTGCCCAGGTCGGTGACGAAGCAGGCCGCAAGAATCAGCTTGCCAAGGTCGTCACGATTTAGGCCCGTCTCGACCATCACGGCATAGACCACCGCTACGGAGGTCGTGCTCAATGCCACCCCACCGATCTCCGCGGCGCGCAGGTCCCAGCCCAGGACGAAATAGCAGGCCGCCATGGCGGCGAGAAACGGGAGGGTGAATGAGGCGATACCGATTGAAAGACTCGCTTTCCAGTGGCGGCGCAGAGAAACCGGGTCGATCTCGGCCCCGGCCAGGAAGGTGAGAGTCACCGAGCCCAGGCTGGCGAGAAAAGTTGTGAACGCCGTCTGCTGTACCAGGCCCGACACGCCCGGGATGTTGCCCGCGACCGCGCCGACCAGGATCTCAGCCAGCGCGACCGCAATCCCTGCCCGGATGCTGATCAGCGAAGCGCCGAGCGCCAGCGCCATCCAGATGGCTGCGACCGTGTAGATGTTCATCGCTCGTCCTCCTCTGCCAGCGAGTGTTGTTTCGTTGGTAGAGGCCATCAGCCGGGCCGTCAGCCCAGGCGTTTCAAGGAGCGAGCCTCATCGCGCCGTCTGCGCGATGTTACTGAATCAGTCGGGCGTCAAGCGTTCGGTGTGGTTGTGGCCGGTGTTGCCGCAGGGTTGTGAAGTGGCCTGTTCCAGAACGGTATCGGTCCTGTCTGCAGCCGCTTGATGATCGCCTGCTCCCGCGCCGGGGTGAGCTTCTCGTTGGTCACCGCGGCATCCAGGACGGGCTTCAGCTTGGCGATCAGCCGCTCGCGAAACTGGGCTTCGGTCACGTGCTGCGCCGCTGCGATCTGCGACAGGGTCATGCCCTTGCCAAGGTCTGCTTTGAGTGTCTCGTCGCTGATTCCAAGCGCTGAAGCTGCCGCGCTGAGCAGCGCCGGCCGGAAAGCAGCCAGACCGGGTCGGGGCAGAAGACCGTTCGCGATCGTGCAAGGCGCCTTGCCGGCGAGCCGCTTCTGGATCGCGTCGGCCCGAGCCTGCGTCAGCTTCCCGCTCTTGACCTCATCGGCGAGGGTCTCGCCAATCGCCTTCTGGTACGCGGCGTTGAGCGCAGCCGGGCTGGTGTTCAGGTCGGCGGAAAGGTGAGTCAGAAAGTTGGTGCAGAGTGCTGATGGCCGGCCCGCCTGCTGATCGAGTGACGCTGCGGTCGTCTGGGACGGGTTCGAGGAAGGCGTCAGGAATGGGAGGTTGTAGCCGGCTGCCGACGCGCTGACAAGAACCACGGCTCCGGAGACTGCGGCCGCGCCGGCGGCAAGGCCGGCAACGCGTAGGAAGGTGAGGTGGGCCAACTTGTTGATCATTGACTCATTAACGCCCACAGGACGCGGCCGTTTCTCAACCTGGCGTCAACGTTTTGTAAATCCGGCGGCGGGTGACGGGAGGGCTATATTCGCACGATGGAATCGCCTCCCAAGGTTGGGTGGACCGGTCGGCATGCGGTCGAGCTCTACGTGCGCACGTACACGACGATGCTGCAGAGCTCAGGCGATATCAAGATCGAGTCCCTCGTGCAAGCCCACCTGGGGATGGGCTCCGTTCTTCACCCGCTGGCGGGCGAGCCGCAAACGGACATGGGAGCCCTCCTCTATGCCGTCCGGCGCCTGCCCGCGGCCATCAGCCGCTGTCGCCACGTCGTGATGGGCCAGAGCCCGCAGGGTTTTCGGGCGGTGCTCGGGGCCGACATCCTCAGCTGGAAGGCTGTGAAGGCCCCAGCTCGTCGCCGGCGCTGGTACCAGGACGGCACGACCTTGGCCGTGTTGATCGCCTCCAACTCGGACATCGACGACCTCGTCCCAACCCTGGTCGCCTATCAGATCGAATGGAACAAGCTGCACACCGCGTTGCAGGACGTCGAGCTGGACGATGAGCGTGCGCGCATGGCCGCAGGCGCCAGCGAGGACGACTGGCGCAGGCTGCACGACGCCTGGGGTGAGAGCTTCGATGAGGCCCTTGCGTCGATCAAGCGTGAGGAGTGCAAGATCGTGATGCGCCTCGTTGGCGGCAGCCACCTGGGTTACGCGCGGAACGCAAGCCGGTGGTGGCTTCCCATCGCAGCGGCGATGGACGAGCTCGGCGTGCGCGAGGCGCCGGTCTACTTTGTGTCGTCAAACGCCCACAGCCTCATCAACGTATTGACCAACGTCGCGCGGCAGTTCGACACCGAGATCCGCGACTGGGTTCGACGGAACCATCCGGAGCTCGACGAGGAGAGGCGCAAGCTCGAGGCAGGCAGCAGCCGCGCCTCGCCCGACAACTGGCTGTACTACAGCGCCCGCCACCTTTTCGACACGCACCCCGACCGCGAGCGGCAGCGGCAGCGGCGTTCGGAGATGGAAGCGGCCATCGGCATCCGGCACGTCGCGGCCAGGGCCACCGGTGTCGACTCGGCCGCGCAGGTGTTCAAGCTGTCGCAGCTCGACCCGTCGGCGATCGACCCGAGGGTCGGCCGTGTGGACGAGCAGAAGCTCCGTGCATCGGACGCGTGCATCCTCAACGTCGACTACCCGCTCGGCATGGCGGCGTACCACATCCTTCGCCAGGTGGCTGAGCAGGCGGCATGGATCGCCGGCGTCTACGTCCTCGGGAAGGCGGCGACCCTCAATGCCGACGTGGGCGACGTCATGATCCCCAACGTGGTGCACAACGAGCACTCCGGCAACACCTACTGGCTCGACAACTGCTTCGCCGCGGGCGATGTGCAGCCGAATCTCGTTTATGGCTCGGCGCTCGACAACCAGCGTGCCGTCGCCGTGCGCGGGACGTTCCTTCAGAACCGCGACTATCTCGACTTCTACTACCAGGGGCGTTACACGGTTGTGGAGATGGAGGCGGGGCCCTATCTCGACGCTTGTTACGAGATCGCCCAGCCCGACCGGTACCCGCTTGGCGAGAGCGTCAACATGGCCCGGGTCACATTTGACCTGGGCATCGTGCACTACGCCTCAGACACGCCCTACACCCAGGCGCGAACGCTCGGCGCGCGAGGGCTCAGCTATCGCGGAATGGACTCGACGTACGCCTCGGCTATCGCGGTGGCGCGACGGATCCTTCAGCGGGAGGACGCACTGCAGAGCTGATCACGCGGACGTGATCGTGCGGGTGGTTGTGCGCACCGGCGCCGTGGTTTATCTCCCCACACGGGTGGCAGCTCTCGACCTGAATCGTCGTGTGCCCGATGGCAAATCGATCGCAAAGTCTTTTCTCCAGGTCTCGCACCACATGCTCAGCCTCCCGGAGCGGGCAGTCGCCGACGACCACGTGAACGCTCAGCGCCGTCTCTTCGGACGAGAGGGCCCATACGTGGAGGTCGTGCATGCTGCTGATGAGCCCGGTCCCGGTGATTTCGCTCGTCACCGCGGCGAGGTCTATCTCGGGCGGCGTCCCTTCCATAAGCAGGTTCACCGTCTCACGCACGATCCGCCAGGCGCCATAGGCGATGAGAACGGCGATGGCGATCGAGAGCAGCGGGTCGATGTATAGCCACCCCGTGAGGAGGATCACGGCGCCGGCCACCACGACTCCGACGGAGGCTCCGATGTCACCCGTCACGTGCAAGAGCGCCGCCCGCATGTTGAGGCTGTGCGTGTCGCCGCGGAGGCCGAGGGCGACATACGCGTTGATGGCGATGCCGATGAGAGCGGCGACGATGACGATGACGCCCTGGACGGGTTCAGGATTTGCGAGGCGGCGCAGCGCCTCGTAACCGATGGCGATCACGATGCCGATCAGGACGACTGAGTTGACCAGCGCCGCCAGGATGCTCACCCGGTGATAGCCGTAGCTGCGCCACCGGTCGGCCGGGCGGTTGGCCTGGGCCACGGCGAACCAGGCAAGGCCGAGGGCGAAGACGTCGGTGAGCACGTGCCCCGCGTCCGAAAGGAGGGCCAACGAGTGGGAGAGCAGGCCGCCGGCGAGCTCAACCAGCAAGACCACACACGTGAGCGCGAGCGCCACTTTCAGCGTCGCGCTGCGATCTCTCACGGTATCCATGAACTCACTCTACCCACATATACCGAACGGTAATTGCCACCTTCCGGGCCCCCTCCCGACCACGCCAGCGCGTGGCCGTCCTCCACGCCTAGCGGGGATGTGAGAGGCCTCGTAGATTCGCCGGACCTAGCCGGCCTTCCACCAGTCCTCTCCGCGCTCCAGGTAGGCCAGGAGCATCCCGTGGCGCACGCCCTGATGGCTGACATGGAGGACGGCCAGCCCGTACCAATCCAGGAGCAGCAGGAGCACCTCGATCCCGGCCCGCATCGCCTTGACGCGGTTGGCCGGCAACCCGACCTTGATCGCGACGTCGGCTGCCTTCCCAGCGTCGAGGCGGCTCTCGCAGGTGAGCAGGTCGGCGGTCGTGAGGACGGCCGGCGGATTCCGCTTCGCGAGCACCTGGGGCAGGTTTGACGCGGTCCCGCCGGTGGCCACCAGGCGCTCGACGTCGGCATCGGGCGCTTGAGCCAGCTCACGGAGGGCCGCCCTGCGCATCCGCGCGCGCTCCTCGGGCTTGGGAGGGTCCGAAAAATGAGCACTGGCGAGAACACCGGACCCGATGGGCAACGTGGCCGAGCGCACCATCTTGCGAGCGTTGCCGACCACGATCTCCGTCGAGGCTCCCCCGAGGTCGACCAGCAGCCACTCGCGCCTCCCCGCGTGGTTGGAGGACGCGCCCAGGAAGCTCAGCTCGGCTTCGCGATGAGCGCTGATGATTCGGAGCGGTGCGCCGATGGCGCTCCCGGCCTCACGCGCGAAAGCCTCTCGATCCGACGCTTGCCGGACGGCCTGGGTGGCGCCTGCTATCAGCACGTCATAGTTGTGCGTTCGAGCCTTGGCGACGACTGATCGCAGGGCACGTATCGCGGTCTTCGCACGCGGTCCGATGGCGCCGGTCCGGGCGACCTGCACCCCAAGCTCAGGCATCTCGACGTAGTGGGCGACGTCTACCAGCCGCCCGCGAACCACGTCGGCCACGAGCGAATGGATTGTGTTGCTGCCAACATCGACGGCCGCCAATCGCATTGCACAGCCCACTCTAGAATCTCCGTGAGTGCCAGAGAAGCGATCGGCAAAACCTACCCCGCACGCGCCCGCGCGCAAGGTGCGGGTGGAGCGCGACTCCATGGGGGAGGTTGAAGTGCCTGCGGACGCTTACTACGGCGCCTCGACGCAACGCGCCGTCCTGAACTTTCCGATCTCCGGCCAGCCGTTTCCGCGCCGGTTCATCCGGGCGCTAGGGCTTATCAAGAAGGCGGCAGCCCAGACCAATAAAGAGCTCGGCCTGCTGTCGAGAAGGCGGACGCGCGCGATAACCGCCGCGGCGCAAGAGGTGATAGACGGCAAGCTGGACGGCCAGTTCCCCATCGACATCTATCAGACAGGCTCCGGTACGTCGACGAACACCAACGCCAACGAGGTGATCGCCAACCGCGCCATCGAGATACTCGGCGCGGAACGCGGGTCGAAGGCGGTTCACCCCAACGACCACGTGAACCTCTGCCAGTCATCGAACGATGTGATTCCGACAGCGATCCAGATCTCCTGCGCTGTCGCGATCGCCGATGAGCTCATCCCAGCGCTGCGCCTGCTCGAACGAGCCCTCGAAGCAAAGAGCAAGGAATTCTGGCCGGTAATGAAGACAGGCCGGACCCATCTCCAGGACGCCACCCCGATCCGGCTCGGCCAGGAGTTCAAGGGGTATGCCGGCCAGGTGGAAGAGTCGATCCGCCGCGCGGAGGCAGCCATCGACGAGCTTGCGAAGGTGCCCCTCGGCGGCACCGCCGTCGGCACCGGGCTCAATTCGCACCCGCAGTACGCCCGCATGACGTGCGCGCGCCTTGCCAAGGCCACGCGCATCGGCATCCATGAGACGCGCAACCACTTCCACGCACAAGCGACCCTCGACGTGCTCGTGGCGGCGCATGGCGGCCTGCGCACCATCGCCACCAGCCTGTGGAAGATCGGCTCCGACATCAGGCTCATGGGCTCCGGGCCGATCGCCGGACTCGGAGAGCTGCGCCTGCCCGAAACCCAGCCGGGCTCGAGCATCATGCCGGGCAAGGTCAACCCGGTGATCATCGAGTCGTTGACGATGGTCGTCTCGCGCGTTTTCGGCAACGACGTCACCGTCGCTCTCTGCGGTCAGTCGGGCAGCCTGTTCGAGCTGAACGTGATGATGCCGGTGGCGGGCGTGACGTCCCTCGAGTCGATCACGCTCCTTGCGGCGTCAGCGCGGAACCTCAGCGAACGCTGCATCGAAGGCCTGCAGGCGACGGACAGGGGACCCGAGCTGGTCGAGCGCAGCCCGATGCTCGCCACAGCGTTGAACCCGATCATCGGGTACGACGAGGCGGCCAAGATCGCCAAGGAGTCGATACGAACAGGCAAATCGATTCGCCAGCTCGCGCGGACAAAAGGCATATCCGAAGCAACGCTCAACAAGGTCCTGGACCTTGCGAAGATGACCAAGCCCGGCCTAGAAGGCCCAGGCGGGGGCGGCTAGCACCCACCTTGCGTGACCTCAAGCTCGAGGTCGACGATGGCGTGGCAACCCTGTTGATCGACAGGCCGGCTACTCGCAACGCACTCGCGTTGCAAACCATGGACGAGCTGGACGAGGCACTTGAAACGGTTCGGCTCGAGCGCGCGCGCGTGCTTGTAATCCGCGGCACCGGCGACAAAGCTTTCTGCGCAGGCGGTGACATCAAAGAGCTCGAGCACCTGCGCTCAGAGGCCGACGCGTCTGCGATGGCGCACAGGATGCGCGCGATTCTCGATCGCATACCCCAACTGGCCATTCCCGTTATCGCCGGTCTCAACGGGGATGCATTGGGGGGTGGCGCGGAGCTCGCGATCGCCTGCGACTTCCGTATCGCAGCAGAGCACGCTCGGATTGGGTTCCCTCAGATCACGCTCGGACTCATGCCCGCGTGGGGCGCATCTGAGCGGCTTGCGTCATTGGTTGGACGGGCCAGGGCCTTGAGCGTCCTGCTCGTCGGCGAACTCATGGCCGCACCCGAGGCGCTTCAGGTCGGGTTGGTCGAGATGGTCGTCCCCAGCGTCAAGTTCGACCAGCGCCTTCGTGAAGTTGGAATCGCGATTGCAGCGGCGCCGCCTGCCGCGGTGGCGGGCATCAAGAGCTCGGTCAACGCGATCCGCCCGCATCGAAGCCCTGAGCTGGCAGACACCACGGTCGAAGCATTCGCACGCATCTGGGCGGATCCAGCCCACTGGGAAGCGGTCGAGAAGATGGAGAAGCGCCGCCGAGAGAAGCGTTGAGCACCTCGCACGTCCCCAACCCGCTTTTTCGCTTTCGCCTGCCAGGGGTGCTGCTGGCAGTCGTCATCGCGATCGGTATCACCGGGTATGCCCTCATCGACCGATGGGACTTTCTCGACTCCTTCTACATGACCATCATCACGATCAGCACGGTCGGCTACACGGAGGTGCATCCGCAGTCGACCGCCGGCCGGATCTTCACCTCGGTCCTAATCGTGTTCGGGGTGGGTACGATGCTGTTCGGCTTCGGCGTGTTCGCGGAAGCCCTGACCGAGAACAACTTCGGCACCTACAGGAGACAGCGTCAATTGGAGCGCCAGCTCAACCACCTGCGCGACCACTTCATCATCTGCGGCTACGGCCGCATCGGCACCCAGATCGCGATCGAGTTCGACGACCACAAGGTCCCCTACGCCGTCATCGAGCAGAACCCTGAAGCGCTCGAGCGGCTTCTCAACGAGGATCGCCTGCACATCGAAGGCGACGCCGCAAGCGAGGACATCCTCAAGCAGGCGGGCATCGAGCGAGCCCGCGGGTTGATCTCGGCGGTGGACTCGGATGAACGCTCCGTCTACATCACCCTGTCGGCCAGAGCGCTGAACCCTGGGCTGTTCATCATCTCGCGCGGTGGCCGGCCGGACTCGACAAGGCGTCTGGAGCTGGCCGGCGCCAACCGCGTCATCTCTCCTTACCGGATGGCCGGACACCGGATGGCCGAGCTGGCGGTGCATCCCGCTCTGGTCGACGTCCTCGACACGTTGCACCACGGTGGATCCGAGATCGGTGTCGAGGAGATCCTTGTCGGCCCCAACACCACAGCGCTGGGGCGGACGCTTGCGGAGGCAGGCCTGCTCGACCCCTCAGGCGCGAAGGTGCTCGCCCTGCGCCGCCGCGACGGCACTCTGCATGCGAACCCAACCGGTGATCTACGCCTGGAAGAGGGCGACCTGGTGATCGCGCTGGGCACCGAGAGCCAGCTCGTCGCGACCGCCGCGGCGCTGAGGTAGCGACCGCAAAGTCGCCGTAGAGTTCGCTCGATGAAAGCCCTGGGCCGCAGGCCGGAGCTCGTTGCGCTGGTCTCGGTCTTGGTCGGCGTCGCACTCGTGGTGGGCAAGCTCGTCGTGGGCCTGCTGACAGGAAGCCTCGGCATCCTGAGCGAGGCAGCGCACTCGATCCTCGACGTGGTCGCGAGCTTCTTCGCTCTAGCCGCCGTGCGCACTGCCCGCAAGCCGGCCGACACAGAGCACCCCTACGGACACGGGCGCGCCGAGAATGTGGCCGCGTTCGCGGAAGGCGTGCTGATGATCATCACCGCATTGGGCATCGCGTTCGAAGCGGTGCGGCGCCTGACCACGGGGGGCGGCGCGGTCAACCCGGCCGGCTACGCGTTTGCCCTTTTGATTGGGACTCTCGTCATCGAAGCCGGGCGCGCAGGAATCCTGCGCGGGGTGGGTCGTGCGGCGGACAGCGAGGCGCTGCAGGCCGACGCCACCAACCGCCTCGCTGACGTCCTCGCCACCGTTGCGGTGCTGATCGGGCTGGTCGGCGTGACGATCGGTTTGCCATGGGCGGACTCCGTGGCAGCCTTGCTCGTCGCAGGGATAATCGCGCGCGCCGCAATCAACATTGCATGGCGGTCCGGGGACATTCTCATGGACCGCGCTCCGGCCGGCGCGGCGAGGCAGCTGCGCTCTGCGATCCAGGGCGTCGACGGCGTGCGCGAGGTGCGGTCCGTGCGGGTCCGGCGGTCGGGACCAAACCTGATCGGAGATGCAAGCATCGCAACCGCCCGCATGCTGTCGCTGGAAGCGGCAGGAGCGCTCGTTGAAGAGGTCAAGCGGGCGGCGAAGGCAGCACTGCCTTCACTCGATCTCACGGTCGCCGTGGAAGGTCAGACGCGGCCGAGCGACCTGGTCGAACGGGTCCACGCGGCCGCGGCCCGCAACGGCGGCGTCCGTGACCTCCACAACGTGACGGTCGAGCGTGAGAATGACGGGTCGCTGCACCTGACGATGCACGCAAAGCTGCCTGGAGACATGACGCTTGCCGCCGCATCCCGGGCCAGCGCCGACCTCGAACGCACCTTGCGAACCGAGCTGTCGGATGCCAACCGCATCGACATCCATCTCGAGCCGATGGAGCCGCACGTAGTGCGTGGAGAGGACGTCACCAGCCGCCGAGCTCAGCTGGCGACGAAGATGCGCGAAGTGGTCGAGGCGCACCCCGAGGTGCGGCGATGCGTAGACGTCGAGCTGAGCGATAGACACAAGCGCATCTACGCGCATGTGGTGGCGGAGCTTGACGGCGCAGTCAGCCTCGAGCACGCGCACCAGGTCGAGTCCGAGCTCGAAGAGCAGATCCGTCGCGCGTTTCCCGAGGTGCACGAGGTCGTCGCCAGAGCCATCGCATGAGGCAAGGCACTGCTGATGACATGGTGGGCGTGCTGGATCTCTGGGCGGAGGATGTGCGTGCGGGCAGGCGTGACTGCGTTCCCGGCGACGAGCGAATGCACAGGATGCTGGCCGGGTTCGATTGGGGAACCAGCTCCAGGGTCGCGGAGGGGCCTGACGGACAGATCGAGGGAGCCGTGCTGGTGTCAAGCCGGGCGGCGCCCATCGGGACGATCGCCATCGTCGAGGCCTCTGTAGCTCGAGGCCGGACTGAGCTGCTTGGCGATCTCACAAGGTGGGGCGTCGGCCTGTCAAAAGCGGCCGGAGCGACCACTGCGATGGTCTGGCGCGGGCGCGGGCATAGCGAGGGCCTCGATCGATTGGGGCTCGAACTGGTCCGCCCCTGGTGGCGAATGGATCGGAGCCTGGCCACCCAGCCACCCACGCCACCCGCGGTCGCCGGCTACGAGCTGCGTGACGCCGCGTCCGCGCCGTCTGACTCCTGGGCACAGGCGCACAACCTCTCGTTTGCCGACCATTGGCGCTTCACGCCACGTGACGAAGATGAGCTCATGGCCGGGCGCCCCTCCGAGCTCAGTCTCATGGCGGTGACTACTGCCGAAGCTGCAGCCGCGCTGGCCCTCGGCCAGATCGAGCGCTACAAAGCGGATCCCAGGCCGCAGCCGGTCGGGGTCATCAGCTCGGTCGGCACTCTGCCCGAGCACCGCCGCCGAGGCCTGGCGACCTGGCTGGTCGCCGAAGCACTGCTGCGGCTGCGCGCGGCGGGCGCTCGCCACGCTTCCTTATACGTGGATGGCCAAAATCCCACCGGCGCGATCGACGCATACCGCAAGCTTGGTTTTGAATTGGCATTTGAGACCGAGGTCTGGGAAGCTAGGTTGCAGTGAACCTTCGATCGCTGCTAGCAGTTGCAGTTACCTGGGTCGTGGCCGCCGTTGCGTGCGGGCCCGCCCAGCCGGGAACTTCGCCACAGGCAGGGAGATTGGTCAACCCGGCGCCAGTGGCGAACAGCACGCACCCCACGCCATTGCCGGCCGCCATCCGCCAGGCCGTCCCGCTCGGGCCCGCGGGCGCCACCACCGAGGTTTATCTGAACCTGGGTCTCAGAGGTCGAGACCCGGAGCGACTCGCCGCGCTGCTTGCGGCCGGCCAGACCGTCAGCCCCGCCGACTACGAGAGTGAATTCGGCCCCGACCCGGTGCGGGTGCAGGCTGCTGTAGCTCTGCTCAGGGCCCGCGGCTTTCACGTCACATGGCAGCCAGGATCTGGCCTGATCGCAGTCGACGGACCGGCTCCCGCTGCGGCCTCGCTCCTTCATGTCGCGATCAACAACTACCGGCTCGCGAATGGGACCACTTTTTACGCTTCCCTCGACCAGCCGCTTATTCCGGCGCAGCTGGTCGCGATAGTCAACAGCGTCACAGGCCTCGACAACTACACGAAGGCGTTCAGCCATGCTGTTCGGCCCGGTGGTCTGACGCCGACTGACACCTTGGCTTTCTACAACCTGGCGCCGCTAAGAAACCAAGGGCTCGACGGCTCCGGCCAGACCGTCGTCCTTCCGGAGATCGACAACCTCCCGAATCTCAACGACCTCACCAAGTTCGCCACCAAATTCGGATTGCCTCCGTTTGGGCCGATATTGACCATCAAGCGAGACCCCAGCTGGGGTAGCCCAGAAGCCCCAGCGGGCGAGACCGTGATGGACCTCGAGATCATTCACGAGATAGCTCCCGCCGCGAAGCTGGTCATCTATCTCGCTGGACCGCAGATCGCGCTCGCCGACCGCGCCTTCGATCAGATGGTCACGGATCACCTCGGTGCGATCATCTCGGACAGCATCGGGCAGTGCGAGGCAGGGGTCCCAAGCGGCCATCGCAATCTGGTTGCGAGCATCGAGGATCGGGCGGTCGCGCAGGGCATGTCCCATTTCGTTGCGAGCGGTGACCTCGGCGCATATGGCTGCGGCGATGGCAAAACACTCAGCGTCGATTTTCCGTCGGCCCTGCCAAACATCACAGCAGTCGGTGGCACGACGGCATTCCAGGCGATCGACGGGACGTATTTCAAAGAGATGGCGTGGAGCGGACCAGTTGAGGCAGCCGGCACGGGAGGCGGCGTCAGCCGGTATTACGCAATACCGTCCTATCAGAGCAATGTTGCCCAGGCAGCCGGCCATGGGATGCGACAGGTACCCGACGTTGCCGGCGACGCCGACCCGGCCACTGGCTTCAGCTTCATTTTCCAGGGTCGGTCCGGGCAGGGCGGCGGCACGTCCGCTGCCGCCCCCCTTTGGGCCGGCACGTTGGCGTTGATCAACCAGGACCTCAAGAAGAAGGGTCTCCGGGAGGCGGGTTTCGCGAATCCGGCCCTGTACTGGATGGGCCAGAACGCGTCGAAGCTGCCCGCGCGGCCGTTTCACGACGTCGCGTCGGGCAACAACCTCGCCAACGACGCCGGACCCGGTTGGGATTTCGCCACCGGCCTGGGAAGCATGGATGCGGCGGCATTGGACCAGGCCTGGATCCTCTATCTAAAAGGAGGAGGGGCTTGACGAACAGACCTCCTCTCGTGCTGTGTCCGCACTGCGGCATGACGGTCCCTGAGGGCGACTTCTGCGGCCACTGCGGCGCGCACCTCACAACGGCGAACACGACGCGCCGCCATGCATTTGCGGCGGTGCCTTCGGAGTCGGTCGCCCATCTCTCGGTGGTGAGCACCCTGTTTCCACATCTGACCCACCGCCGGGGAGGTGCCTTCCGATGGTCGTTCGTCGGAGGAAGTGCCTTGGTGGTGCTGCTCGCGGCTGCTCACCTGTTCGCGCCGGCGACCGCGGTCGCCACGTTCTTGCTGCCGGCCCTGTACCTGCTCTACCTGTACGAGGTCGAGGTGTACGAAAGCGAACCATGGCTTGTGATCGGCGCGACGATGGTGGCCGGCGCGATCCTCGGCTATGCATTCACGGCATCCCTAGGCGCCGCCGCTGCGCAGATAGATCTCACCGGCGACAGCAGCACGGCCTTCCTCCTCGCGGGCCTCGTCGTCCCGATCGCGGCGCAGGTTCTCATGCTCGCCGGACCGCTATTCCTGTATCAGTTCAGAAGCGCGTTTCGAGAGCCTCTCGATGGGCTAACCTTCGGCGCCGCGTCGGCCCTCGGATTCACGCTCGCCAGCTCGCTTACCGCCTTGTGGCCGCTCATCGGCGGCCCTCTGTTCGGGTCCGGATCTGCCGCGGACTGGGCATTGCGGCTTCTGCAGGCGGGGATCCTGATCTCCCTGATCAATGCCAGCGCCACAGGGCTGATCACGGCATCGCTCTGGCTGCACCGCTATGACCTGCGCCGTTCCCGAGTCTGGTACGCAAGCATCCTTACCACGCTGCTGGCAGCGCTCGGCGCGCAGGTTCTGGTCGGCGTTCTCAGCTTCGTGATTCCCGATCTGGTGACCCAGGTTGTTATCACGGCGCTGGCCGCAGTTGGGCTTCTGCTGTATTTGCGCCTGGTCATCCATCGGGCGCTCCTGGCAGAGGGTGCGCTGCACGAGATCGGGCCAGACGCGCCCTGCCCGGAATGTCACCGGGTCGTGCCGACGATGCTTTTCTGTCCGGCTTGCGGCGTCAACCGCTCGGCATCGCCAAAGCACTCACGACCCCAGGCCACTGGTCGTCCCGCCTGATGGCGGTGCAAACCCGCTACTGCGGACGGTGCGGCGCACCATTGCTTCCTGGGGCCGGCTTTTGTGGGCGATGCGGTGCACCGCAGCTGGCGGCCGCAGCGATACCAGCTGTTGCGACGGCGGCAGCTGCGCCTCCTATGGCGCCTCCCGCCGCTTACGGGTATGCGGTGGCCGCGCCGCCCACGGCGCCTCCCGCCGCTTACGGGTATGCAGTGGCCGCGCCTCCCACGGCGCCTCCCGCCGCCTACGGTTATCGCGTCGCCCAGCCCGGTGCATTTCCAAGGGTTGGCCAGGCCAAGGTGCCTCAGGCGATGGTCATCGGGGGAGTGCTGCTCATACTGGTCGTCGCCGTGGTGGCGATAACCAGTTTCGCGCTGGCGAGATCCATCGGAACACATCCGACGTGCGCGTCGAACTGTGGTCCGCAGCTGATCGCCCCATTACCCGAGGCTGCCACCTACCACAGCAATGCATTCGGCTTCGAGGTCGATTACAACTCGAGCTGGAAGGTGCGCAGTCAGGATGCGAACGGCCTTGCGCTCGGCACGGCATACGGCGCCGTCACAGTGGTGGGTTCAAAGGCGGGACCTTCGCCAGGCCAATTGATCAACAACACTGTCGCCGCTCTTCCGTCTGCGAAATGGCAGAGCGTGACGCAACTGGCCGATTTGAGAGGGGCCCACATCGGCATCCAGGATGGGCAGGGCGCGGTCTATTCGGCCAACCTGATCGGATCGGGTACGACATCGACGCTGGTCCGATTCGCAGTAATCGCTGCCACCCGCGGCACCACCAGCGTTGTCATCTTTGCCGTAGACCAGGCAGCCCCGAAAGATTTCACCTACGGAATCCCCGAGGGCGGGGAATTCGACTACATGTGCCAGGAGTTTCGCTGGTAGTCGGCCGACCTTCGGCCGGCCTTATGAGAGGGAACCAGTCGGTTCCCCTGCGCGCAAAGCGGCGTTGAGGATGGGCCCTACTGAATGCATCGCCAGGCGCTTCGCGCGTGGCTGCTCTCCCTCCCGGGATTGGATCAATTACGAACTAGTTTCTCCGCGCCATGCTTGGGAGTGAAGGCAAACGAAGTCATGGCCGGGGGGACCCCGGCCAACCCTGCCACGCCAGAAATTGACGCCGACGAAGCTCAGAATCTATTGGGCGTGGACGCAAGCCTTTTCGCCTTTGCCGGAATCTCTCTCTTGCTGGCAGTCACTCCTGGGCCCGACATGGCGGTCGTGACCAAGAACGCGCTCGCGCATGGCAGGCGCGGCGTCATTCTGACCACGACGGGCATCGCGCTCGCGCTGGTGATCTGGACCACCGCGACCGCCGTCGGCGTGTCGGCAGTGGTGCGATCCTCCGGCGAGCTGTTATTCGTTCTCAAGCTCATCGGCGCGTCCTACCTCGTCTACCTGGGCATCAGGACTCTTATCGACTCTCGGAGGCGACACGCGGAGTTCTTGGCCGGCACGCCGCCGGCGGCATCAGCGCACGTGATCTTCCGCCAGGGTTTCCTTTCCGCCATATCCAATCCCAAGCTCGGCGTTTTCTTCGCGACGTTTCTGCCGCAGTTCGTCACGCCTGGGCAGACGCTTCTGCCACGACTGCTCCTGCTCGGCTCGATCTTCGCCGTCATCGGCTGGACCTGGATGAACGTCTACGGGTTCTTCGTGACGCGCATGCGCGAGTTCATCACAGCGCCACGCGTCCGGCAATGGATGGAGCGCGTGACGGGAGTCGTGCTCGTAGGCTTTGGAGTTCGCCTGGCGGCCGAACGCCTCTAACGGGGCGCCTACTCCGACGGCAGCTCGAAGCTGATGTCGTAAACGCCGCCAGTGAGCTTGGCGCGGTGGATCCAGCCCATCTTCCTGAGCAGACCGAGCATCTGCTGGTTTTCCGGCAGAACGATGAGGGTGAAGGTGTTGATCCCGTGCTCGCGGGCCACCTTGCCCAGAATGCTCAACAGCGCGCTGCCCAACCCGCGGCGCTGGTATTCGTCGATGACCGCCACCGCGGTCTCCGCGACCTCCGTGTTGGGAACGCGATCGTATCGGGCCACACCCACGATTCGCTCTCTGTTGGCCGGCTTGGTCGTGGTCGCGACGAGCGCGAACCTGTCGTTGTAGTCGACCACCGCGAGCCGGTGCGCGAGAGCGTCGGACATTCGCTTCATAGGCGAGAAGAACCTGAAGTAAACGGTCCGTTCGGACATGGCTGCAACCGCCTCGTGGAGGAGTGGTTCGTCCTCGGGCACGATCGGGCGCACCAGCACCTTCGACCCGTCGGTCAGCTCGATCGTTCGAGGCTCGAAGCCCGCCACCGCCACGACAGGTAACCGTACGCGAACTACCATTCGGCGCGGATGGGCGGAACTCAGTACCGGCGCAACCTCGCCATCGCCGCTGGTGCCGTCGCCGCGATTCTCTTCGCCGCGTTCGATCTCTACCAGTGGGCGCAGGCGTACGTGTCGGACAACTTTCACAACGACCTCACCTTCTATTACGCAGCCGCGAAGATCGGCCTGAGCCACGGCTGGCAATCCATCTACGACCTGCGCCTTCAGCAGGAGGCGCTCGATGCCCTGGGCTCACGAATCCAGATCGCAGAGCTCGCGCGCTACATCAGCCCGCCACCGGTGGCGTGGCTCGCCGTCCCTCTGACACTGCTTCCGTTCCAGGTCGCCTACTTCGTTTGGAGCGCATTGCTCCTCGCCGCGTTGGGCTGGACCTGGTACCTAGCAGCTCCGGGCTCGGGTCGCCTGCGCCTGGTCCACCTGGCTGCGGCGGTCGGGTGGCTCCCGGTCATCTACGGCTTGCAGCTGGGCCAGCCCAGTCTGTTCGTGGCTCTCGGCGTAGCGGCCTCTTACTCCTTGCTTCGGTTGGACCGGCCCTTTTTGGCGGGACTCGCCCTAGGCGCATTGGTCCTCAAGCCGCAGCTGGCGTTCCTGGTTCCGGCCGCGCTGCTGGTGAGCGGACGCTATCGGGCCTTCTGGGGCAGCGTTGTCGCGGTCGGCACCCTCGCGCTAATCGCAGCGCTCGCGGTCGGCCCGGAAGGCATCAGCACTTACCAGCAGCGACTGAGCTTTGCCGCGGGTGTACCTGTGAATCGAGAGCTGACCATCGCCGCGCTCATCGGAAACATCCCGGTGGCCAGGGTCGTCGAGGCGCTGCTGGCCATCTGGGCCCTGGCGCTCGCCTACCGGCTGAGGGGTCGAGGCCACGAGTGGATCTTCATCCCAGCCCTGGTGGGCGGGCTCGTCGCCAGCCCGTATCTCCATCTCGACGACCTGGTCATGCTCGGGCTTGCCGGATGGCTCTACCTACGAACGTCGCCACGACCAGGCTGGAGCTGGATCGTCGTCATCACACTGGTCATCGCGGCGGAGGCCGTCCCCTTCTGGGGTCCACTGCCCGTGATCGGAGGCGAGGTGGCGGTGCTTCTACTGGTCAGCCTCATGCCACCGCATGCAGCCGGTGAGTCAGCTGCCGTGACGGCCTGAACCTTCCGAGAACCGGCGCGCGCCTTCCTGAGCTTCGCCCGAGACGATCACATCCATGCCGCCGCGGAACTCCGCCGCCGTCGCTTCGTCAAGGCTGAGAGACCACTGGCGCAAGAGACTTTGACGGTCGGCGCGCAACGCGCGCTGAGGGAGCTCAGCCAGCTGGCGGGCAAGCTCCTGGGCTGCATCGAGAGCCGTTCCCGGCTCGACCAACCGATTGACCAGCCCGATTTCGAATGCCTCGGCGGCCAGCACCGGACGGCCGGTCAGGATGAGATCGGCCGCTCGTCCGTGACCGATCAAGCGAGGCAGCCTGATGGTGCCAAGGTCGATCAAAGGCACGCCGAATCGCCGGTTGAAGATTCCGAAGGTGGCATCGCGCGCGGCCACACGGAGATCGCACCAGAGCGCAAGCTCGAGGCCGCCGGCGACGGCGTAACCCTCGATCGCAGCGATCACCGGCTTGTCGAGCTCCAGCCGCGTTGGACCCATTGGACCGTCGCCCTCTTCTGACAGCCGGTTGGGCTCGCCCGCCGCCACCGCCTTGAGGTCGAAACCAGCGCAGAAGGTGTTGCCCGCGCCAGTCAAGACGGCGACCGACAGGTTGTCATCCGCGGCAAATCGCCGGAAACATACGGCGAGCTCGTCGGCGGTTTCCGCGTCCACGGCGTTGCGTGCCTGCGGCCGGTCGATGACGACGGTCACCACCGGGCCCGACTTTTGGTACTGGACCGTCACGCTCCGCCTGTTCGAGCCACTAACGATTGCTGCCGGTCAGCGAATCACTCCGCGTCCATATATGGATAGCGGTGGTCCGTGGGCGGCACATACGTTTCTTTGATCGTGCGAGGGCTGGTCCAGCGGATCAGGTTCAAGAACGAGCCCGCCTTGTCGTTGGTGCCCGACGCGCGAGCGCCGCCGAATGGCTGCAGCCCAACCACGGCGCCGGTCGGCTTGTCGTTGATGTAGAAGTTGCCCGCCGCGTTGACCAGCGTCTCAGAAGCCTTGCGGATGGCGGACCTGTCGGTCGCAAAGATCGCGCCGGTGAGACCGTACGGGCTCGTCCGGTCGCACAGGTCGAGAGTCTCCTCGTACTTCGAGTCCGCGTATGGATAGACGGTGAGGATCGGACCGAAGAGCTCCTCGCGCAGCAGCTTGAAATCGGGGTTCTTGGTCTCGATGACCGTGGGCCGCACGAACCAACCAACCTTGTCGTCCCCCTTGCCGCCGGCGATCACCTTGGCATCCTCTGCCTTGGTCGCGTACTGAATGGCTGCCATGTGTTTCGCGTAAGCCTTGCCGTCGATCACCGCGCCCATGAAGTTGCGGAAGTCGGCAACGTCGCCCTGGGGGATCGCCTCGATCTGGTCGACAAGCTCTGACCGAAGGCTTTTCCAGAGTGACTGCGGAATGTAGGCACGCGATGCTGCCGAGCACTTCTGCCCTTGGTACTCGAAGGCACCGCGGATCATGGCGGTTCGCAAGGCCTCGGGGTCGGCCGATGGATGCGCGACTATGAAGTCCTTCCCGCCCGTCTCGCCCACGAGCCGAGGGTATGTGCGGTAGCGGTCGATGTTCTCGCCAACCTCTTTCCACATGCCATGGAAGACCTCGGTCGACCCGGTGAAGTGGATGCCCGCAAGGCTCTTGTGGGCGAGGACCTGCTCTGAGATCTCAGAGGCGCTGCCGCTGACCATGTTGACCACGCCAGGCGGGAGTCCCGCTTCGTTCAGAAGCTCCATCAGGAAGTGGCAGACCAGAAGGGTCTGCGTCGCAGGCTTGAAGATGACGGTGTTGCCCATGAGGGCTGCGGCCATGGGCAGGTTGGCGGCGATCGAGGTGAAGTTGAACGGGCTCACCGCGAAGACGAAGCCCTCGAGCGGGCGGTACTCCAATCGGTTCCAGGCCGTGGCGTCGTTGGCCGGCTGTTGCGCGTAGAGCTGGTCCGCGAAGTACGCGTTGTAGCGCCAGAAATCGATGGACTCGCAGGCGGCGTCGATCTCCGACTGGTGCACCGTCTTCGACTGGCCGAGCATCGTGGCGGCGTTGATTGTGTCTCTCCACGGTCCCGCCAGCAAAGACGCTGCACGAAGCAGGACGACCGCCCTTTCCTGGTAGGACGTTGCGGCCCACATCCGCCGCGCGTCCAGCGCGGCCTCGATGGCGTCGGCGAAGTCCTTCTTTCCGCCCACCGCGACCTGGGCGATAGACAGCTCCTTCCGATGGGGAGAGCGGATGTCGGCCTTTGACGCGCCCCACCGCCTCTCGCCGCCGATCTGCATCGGGACGTCGGTCCGGGCGTCGGTGAGCTCGGCCAGCCTCGCCTTGAGGCTCTTGCGGTATGGATCGCCGGGGGCGTAGGCGCGAATCGGCTCGTTGACGGGAGCTGGGACCTTGAAGTGTCCGTCCGCGGTCATGTCACACCCCTGGAAATAGAAGACCCTGCCGGCGCCACCGTCGATGATGCCGGAAAACACGTGTCTGGCGTAGGGCGGCGCAATCCTGCGTAACCCGGCTCCGTATCCCAACTGACCGCGTCAGTACTCTCCTGGAGGCACAGCGGTGGCTGTCGGCTATTCCCCCGCCCGATATACGAGCGTGTCAGATCGAGTCGGCCAAACGGTACGGCTGCTTCAGCGGCGTGGGTACGCGCTCACGCCGTCTCGCCTAGGCGCCCTGTGCCTGGGCGGGCCGCTGTCGGAGGACGAGGTTCGATGGGCGGTGGCAGCCTCACCTGAGCTGACCATTGCCGACGGTCTGGTCGTCGAGCGCACCGCAATGGCCCGCGTTTGCGAGATCAACGCTCGCGCCGCCGCCCACGTGTCGAATTCCGCGTCCTACGTCCCGATGACTGCGCGCTTCGTCAGGACGCTCGTCGCGGTCGCCCCGTTCATCCGCAGCGTCTCGGTGGCGGGCTCGCTGGCCAGCGGCGGCTTTCGCGCCTCAGATGACGTCGACCTCAATCTGATAGTCGACGACGGGCACCGCCACATCGCTTACGTGGCGGTCAACGCGCTCGGCCTGCTGCATGCCCTCGCGCACCGCGCCAAGCCTGTCGACGACCTCACGCGCCGCCCGATCGCGCCTCGCTTGATGACCGCGAACCTGATCCTCGAGGTATCGCAGTGCCACCCCCTGCAGCGGCAGGACCTGGACATGGCCTACGAGCTGCTGGTCGCCGAGCCGGTCTTCGGCCTGCAAACCATCGACGACTTACTCGATTCCAACCCGGCCCTGGTCGAACACTTTCCCCAGCTGGCAAGCAAGCGCGCGCCGCTGCAGATCGATCCGCCGCGATGGCGACTGCCCGCCTCTTTGTTTCCAGCATTTCTCGATGGCGCCGCTCGCCGTCTCGGGCTCGCGGCTTGGCGGTACATGCAGTGGACGCGGCGGCGCCGTCCCGAGGCGCTCGCGCGCGTTGAGTACGTGCGCTCGACCATGCGCCCTTACACCCTGTTCGACGAGCCTGCGCGATCGTGATCACCCTGATCGCAGTCGCAACGATCGGGCTGACCAGCATTGCTCTCTTTGCGTTTGGCGCCAATCTCCTGTATCTCACCTGGCGAGCAACTCGACTCCCGCCGCGCGCGCATCAACCGCTCATCCGTGGAAGCGAGCCTCGCGTCTGTATTCAGGTGCCGATCTACAACGAGCGTTACGTAGCCGAGCGCGTCCTCGACGCAGTGTGCGAGCTGGACTGGCCGCGCGCGCGATTCGAGGTGCAGGTGCTCGACGACTCAGATGACGAGACCGTCTCGATAGTGGCGCGCCGTGCTGCCCACTGGCGGCGGCAGGGCGTGGCGGTGAGTCACGTCAGACGCACGTCGCGCGACGGGTTCAAAGCTGGTGCGCTGGCGCATGGCATGAAGCTCACGACCGCGCCTTTCATTGCGATCTTCGACGCCGACTTCACACCTCCCCGGGACTTCCTCTATCGCATGCTGGGGGTCTTCGATGATCCGACGATCGGCTTCGCGCAGGCGCGGTGGGGACACCTGGACGAGGGCTACTCATGGTTCACGCGACTCCAGGCGGTTGCCCTCGACTTCCACTTCCTCATCGAGCAGGCGGTCAGATCGTCCGACGGTTACTTCACCAACTTCAGCGGCACCGCAGGAGTCTGGCGGACGATCGCCATCGAGGATTCGGGCGGTTGGAGCGCTGCCACGCTCACGGAGGACCTGGAGCTCAGCTACCGCGCCCAGCTTCGAGGCTGGCGGGCTGCATACCTCGAAGACGTGGTGGTTCCCGAGGAGCTGCCCGTCTCGTTTGACGCATACCGAAGACAGCAATCGCGATGGGCAACCGGCAGCTTTCAGTCGGCGTTCAGGCTGTTGGTCCCGGTCCTGCGGAGCAGCGCGAGGCCGGCCGCGAAGCTGCAGGCCACCATGCACCTCCTGGCGTATGGCGTCGGACCGGTCATGGCCTTGCAGCTCGCGTGCTACCCGTTGCTGCTTATCGGGCCGCGGTTTCAGGCGCTGCCGTGGCAGGTCGCTGACGCCGGCGTCCTTTTCGTGATGATGGGGATCTCGCCCTGGATCGGTTTCACCGTTGCTCAGATCCGGCGAGGGCGGCCGTGGTGGGCGGCAGCGCCGTCGTTGCTCTGCCAGCTGGTGGGCGCCGGCATGTCGTTCACCGTGATCCTCGCGCTGATTCGGGCGACCCGCAGCGGCGGCGAGTTCGTGCGCACTCCCAAGCACCAGATAGTGGAGCGGGGGCAGGAGTGGCGGGACCAGGCCTACGTTCGCGTCGGCGACCCGCGGGCGATTGGAGAAGCGTTGCTCGGCGCCGCGTCGCTGGCGATGGTGCCGTTCGCAGCGGCCCAGTCACAGTGGCTGGTGGCGGTTTACTCGTTCCTGTTCGCTCTTGGGTTCCTGAGTGTCGCCGGATGGACCGCCATCGATTTCCTCGAGGTGGTGACGCTGCGCAGCCTTGGACGCCGTGCTCTGGGCCGCATGCGCGTGGCGGCCCCTGTCCTCGCATTGATGGGGCTGTGTGGGGTGCTCCTGCTGCTTGCAGCGCAGATGCCTGAACCATTCGAGGACGGATACGGCCACTGGCTCATCGCCGCGAACCTGGCGTCGACGGGACAGCTGAAGGATCCGATCTTCGGGATGCAGGACACGTGGCTCCCCGGTTATCACGTGCTTGCGGGTGCGGTGCTCAAGCTCTTCGGCCTCTGGTCGTTCGGGGCGCTGAAGATGCTCGGCGCGGCGATGGGCCTGGCCACCCTCGCCGCTGTGTACGCCCTGGCGCCAAATGGCCGTCAAGCACGGCTGGCAGTGGCGCTGCTGGCGCTCAATCCGGTCTTCTTGTTCACGTCCGGCTCAGCGGTGGTCGAGCCGCTGATGACGGCTCTGCTCACCACGGGGGCGCTGGCAGCGGTGCGGGGTCGGATGAAGCTTGCTGCCACGCTCGCGGCCCTCGCCTGCGCGACCGCCACCAAGGCCTGGATCTGGGTTGGCGCTGTGGTTGTCTACATGGTCGCGGAGCCGATTGTTAAAAGATTTCCTCTCCGCTCGAAGGTAACCGTGGCCGGCTGGCAATTGCCCCGGCGGCAGGCCGCTTTCGCATGGGCGGTGCCTGCGATCGCGCTGCTGGTGTTGATGCAGCTCGGCTTCTCACCCGCCAGCCATTCCTTGGCACGAGGATCGGTCGAGGTACTTTCCGCGACGGCCCGAGGCAGCATCGCCGGCGACGCCGTCGGCCGGCTGACGGAATTGGCCGGCACCTTTGGGCTGGCAGCCCTTCCCCTGTTCGCACTGGGCGCAGTCGGAGTCATCACCACGCTGCGAAGGCGCGGGCCGCAAGACCGCGCCTCCCTCGCATTTCTTCACGTACCCGCTCTTGTCTACCTGGCCGCAATCGTTGGGCTCGTCACGTTCGGCGCGTACACCGGCAGCCATCGCTACCTCTACCCCGCCTTGCCCTCGCTGGCCCTGTTGGCAGCGGCGGCGCTCGAGCGACACGCGACGGCCCTTCGCGTGGCCGCCGTCTCGGCGTGCGGGCTGCTTGCGGTCGGCTTCATGCCGGTGTTTGCGAGCTTCGCGGCCGACAACGCGGGGCTCGTAGCAGCAGGCAAAGCAGCTAGCGGCATTCCCGGCGTGCTCGTCACCGACTCACCCGTGGCCGCCTTTTACAGCGGCAAGCCTCCGTCGGAGCTCATCGGGTCGCAGAGCCTTCCGCGCGACCCGGCGAATGCGGTCGGCTGGATGCGTGCGAACGGAGTCACGGAGCTGGTCCTCGAAGACATCGGCTACTACAGGGCCGCCGCCGTCTTTCCCGAGCTCGTATCCGGCACTGCAAACGCAGCGTTCGAGTCGCTCGGCGACCAGAAGAGTTATCAGGTGCCTGCGGGTAAACCAGTCTTCGCCTACCGCTTCGGCGCAGGGCTCCTCATGCAATCGATCTTCCCTGGGGTGACCGCGGCTATCTCACCGATGCCGGCCGATGGCAGGACGGCACCACTGGCCAAGGGTCTTTCCCTGCGGGTAGGCGGCACGGACATAGCCGGCGAGGGCATGGGGTTTGGCGCCCCCCTCGCCCATTACCCCGACGGCTGGGTGTACTCGCGCACGGCTGTCACCGTTGACCTTTCGACCTCCACGACAACGATTTGGAAGCGAACCTTCGCGCTTGACGAGATCGGCGGCGACGCAGCCCATCGCTATGCGTTCGTGCCGATCGCCTCTCGGGGAAGCATCGAGGTGACATACACGGTGGACGCGACCGGTGTCACGGTCGCAGTGCGCGCGCTCAACCTCGCTCCGGGCTACACGGAGCTCGGGATCCTCAATGAGCAGTCCGCGGCGTTCGACGACTTCGCCGATCCCGGCCACACCTTGACCGGTTCGGCCTTCGGCATCTGGACGCCTGCAACCGGCGACTATGCTCGGCTGCGGTCAGGCAGCCTCGGAATTGAGTGGTCGGTGCCGCCACTTTCGGGTGCGCAGCTGCACGCAGGCCGTGAGCTCGCCCAGCCCGACTTCAACTGGGCAGGCCTCGACTACATCTTGCCGGCGCCTTTCAAGGCGACGAGCTACTACATAAACGTGGGGGTCGCCAGGTGAGCCAAATCGAAAAGGTCGACGTTGTGCTGGTTTACCCACAGCGAGCTCCGGCTCGTGGCCGGCACTGGATCATGCCCTCGCTCGGCCTCATGTACCTGAGCGCTGCACTTCGGCGCGCCGGCTACAGCGTGCGCCACATCGACCACACATTCCTCGAGCGCAGCGAGGTGCTGGACCAGATCGAGAAGCTGCAGCCGGCGGTGATCGGGATCTACTGCATGATCACGATGCAGGACGAGGCGCTCTCGCTTGCGGCCCAGGTCCGGGGTAAGGCGTTGACCGTGGTCGGCGGCCCGTACCCGTCAGGCGAACCCGAGACCTTTGTCGACCAGTTCGACCTCGTCGCCGTCGGCGAAGGCGAACAGACGATCGTCCAGATCATGGAGCACCTCGACGATAGGCAATTCGACGAGATCCCTGGGCTTGTCTTCAAGCGCGATGGCGAGATCGTCAGGTCGCAGGCACGCGCCCGCAGCAAGGACATGACCGACCTCCCGCTGCCGTACCGGAAAGACATCCCGAACGCCCAGTACGTCGCCTACTGGCGCAAGCATTGGAAGGACGCTACGACTCCGCTGATGTCGACACGCGGTTGTCCCTTCCGCTGTGACTTCTGCCACAAGTCGGTGTTCGGCGACCTCTTCAGCGCGCGACCTGTCGAATCGGTGGTCGCCGAGATGCGCGAGATCGTTGAGCTCGGATACGACCACATCTGGATGTCTGATGACCTGTTCACCCTCAATTACAAGCGCACGTTCGAGCTCGCCCAGGCGATCGAAGCCGCGCATCTGCCGCTGACATGGGAATGCTTGAGCCGCGTGACGCACGTGGACCAGGCGCTGTTCGACCAGATGCGCCGCGCGGGGTGCAAGCGGATCTTCTTCGGCATCGAATCCGGCGATGAAGGCGTGCTGAAGCAGATGAAAAAAGGCATCACCCCGGACCAGGCGAGGAAAGCGGTGGAAGCCTGCGTTGCCGCCGGCATCAAGGCGGCCGGCTTCTTCATGGTCGGCTACCTTGGCGAGACCACCGAGTCCTTGATCAAGAGCATCAACTTCTCGAGCAGCCTGCCGCTCGATTACGTCAGCTACACCATCGCATACCCGCTCCCGGGTACCGGCTTCTACGAGCGCGTGCGCGAGCGCCGCCAGCACGGCGAGTGGCACAAGGTCCGCCACAACCGGCTCCTGTTCAACACGGACTTCTCGGAGAGCAAACTCCGTACCGCGATCATGAAAGGAGCCATCCAGCACAAGCTCAACCAGCTGCACCTGCGACCGGCCGCCAGAGCTTTTCAGCTCGCCACCGACCCTCTACTACGCGTCCTCAAATAGCGCTCGCCCTTGCCTGCTTTGTTGCGCTCGCGAGCTGCGGCGAATCAGGTCCTGCTCCGGCCGCCTCCCAGTCGTATCCCGCGACTGGCCTGGTTCTCCTTTCGCTTGCCGATGGATCGAAGCGCGCCTCGGCCTCGATCGGCACGGATCTGGTAGCTGTGACCGTGTCGGCGGACGGCGCCTTCGCCTATGTCGCCGACAGTGCGCCGGGCGATGTCTATGGAGTGAGACTCCCGAACCTCAAGGTCGTGTGGAAGCAGCATGTTGGTGGAGCGCCGTTCGGCCTGCTGCTTCAATCGGGCAGCTTGTTTGTCAGCCTGTACGACGGCGGAGCGGTGGTCGAGCTCAACGCCGCTACCGGCGCCAAGGTGCGCAGCGTGACAATCACCCCGCGGCCGGCCGCCATGAGCGTGGACGCTCAAGGCCGCTTGATCGTGGCGGGCACCGGCGGGAGGGTCGAATACCTCGACGGCACCAGCCTTGCCGGCGGAGCCGGCTTCGGGATTGCCGCGGTGGGCGACCAGATCTGGACCGCGGACTACGAGCGCGCCGAGCTGGTTCGCTCCGACG